>CALVDI010000001.1 GCA_944326225.1 uncultured Bacteroidales bacterium
GCCTACCAGTTCATGAAAGACAACAACTATTCGGTGGTCAAGAGCGGCTACGTAGGCGCCATAATACCCAGAGGCAGCCACCACTATGACCAGAACACCGTGAACCACTTCCTGCACTGCATCCGCAGGGCCGCTGACTATGAGATAATGATCGACGCACACGAGCCGGTGCGGCCTACCGGACTGCACCGCACATGGCCCAACTATCTTGCAGCTGAGTCCGGCCGAGGTACTGAGTTCGAATCCATGGGCGAGACAGGCAATCCTCCCGAACACACCACCATCATGCCCTTCACACGGTTCATCGGCGGACCGATGGACTACACGCCCGGCATCTTCCAGACCGACATGTCCTACTACGACTCCACGTCCGTAGCCAGGATTCACACCACCCTGGTAAAGCAGCTGGCCCTCTACGTCGTGCTCTACTCGCCCCTGCAGATGGTGGCCGACCTGCCCGAGAACTACGAACGGTTCCAGGATGCGTTCACATTCATACGCAATGTGCCCACCGACTGGGACTACACCAAGGTACTCGAGGCCGAGCCTGGCGACTACATCACCACAGCCCGTAAGGCCAAGGGTGAGGATAAATGGTATATAGGGGCCATCACTGATGAGAATGCCCGCACGGCAGTCATCGACTTCTCCAAACTGCCTCTGACAAAGGGGAAGAAGTATACCGCAATCATCTACGCCGACGGCGAGGATGCCTCCTGGGACGAGAATCCCCAGAGCTACAGGATAACCGAGACCACAGTCACCGGCAGCTCGCTTTTGGAGATACCCCTGGCCCGCAGCGGCGGCGCCGCTATCGAACTCCGCTAGCCCACCAGGCGGCGGTGAGGGGCTCGCCGGTAGCGCGGGTGATCATCTCGTTCCAAGGGTAGAGCTTGCCGGGGGTGAAGACTTTCTCGGTCAGCCAGCGGCCTACCTCCGCACAGCCGGTGTAGGAATCGAAGGCCATATCTCCGCTCCGGGTGATATGCTCCACGATATAATGGTGCATCTGCGAGGCGAAGAGCTCTCCCAACTGGTAATTGTGATAATAGCATGGATACAGGGCGATATGGATCTTGGCGGCCCAGTCCGGCTCGTCACGGCCATCTGGATAGGTCAGCTGCTGATATTTCTCAACTAAATTGCACCACAGAGCATTGAGGTCCTGCTCCGGGTCGGCGTACATAGCCTTCTCAAAGCGGTAGACCACCTGCATGAAGCGGGACTGCACCAGCTGGCTCAGGCGGGCCGAGCGGCGGCAGTCAGGGGCAATGCGCTCCGCCTCCTCGGCCGGTATTCCGAGGTTGAGCCGCATCCACTCAGGGTTGCGCGACAGGCGGCCGAACATCATGGCCACACCCTCGGTGGTGAAAATACCGGCAGCCTCCCTGAGCAGGAAGGGCAGTTCCGGGTTGGCGTCGTGCCCTGCACTGTAGGCCGCATGACCGAACTCGTGCAGCATGGTCTCCATCCACCGCTCGTTATCGGTGAGGTTGCACAGCACCCGCACGTCCCCCATGCAGTCCATGTCGATGCAGAAAGCGTGCTGATTCTTGCCCTCGCGGGGATAGAGGTCGCTGCGGCGCAGCATAGGCTCCACGTCCAGGCCGATGCTGCGGTAATAGTCAACAGTCAGCTGTTCCAGATTACGGCCCTTGTAGTAACTGTCGAAGTCCACTGGATACAGGTCCGGTGCCTCCTGGAAGAAGCGCCCCTGATAGTGCCAGGGCCGCAGATCCGACACTGATATGCCGCAACGCAAGGCCATGGCCTCGTCTATCTCCGCCTTTATCTGTACGAAACTGTCGCGGGAAAGCTCATCCACCTCATTCATCAGCAGTTCCACATCGCGCGGTTTCTCCCCGCTGAGGATCAGGCTCATGCTGTGATAGTTGGTAAATCCCAGACAGTCGGCCAGCTGATTGCGCAACCGGACTACCTCCAGAATATCCGAAGCGACTTCCCGGCCTACCGCCTTGTGAGCCACCCAGACATCCTGCAGATCGGAGCAATCAGCCGAAGTCCGCAACAGCCGCTCTACCTCGTTGTCGTTGATCCTACGTCCTCTGAAATCCGCTCTGAATGCAGCGTACCTGCGCTCCAGAGCTGTCTCCTTCTCAATGATGGCATCCAACAATGCCTTGTCCGCCTGACGCGACATAAAACTGTTGTACAGCTCGTCCAGCTGCCTGCGCAGCAACGGGTCCGTCACACTGCCCGACTCCTTGATCCCGCGGAGGGCATCAAACGTCCTCACATCCGAGAAAAGCCCGGCTATTTTCTTACTGACTTCCGCATAACGGTCAAATGCCACGGCACTTCCCGTCGTCGTACCCTCCCAGTAAGCCTCGGAGGATGCCTTGACCAGCGGCGCATACTCCGCCACCGTCCTGTCTATGATTTCCTGTAACTCCATATCCATAAAACAAAACAGGGTGTCGTCACCGGCACCCCGTCTATCATTATTACCAATAAATCTTACTTCTTCGCGAAGAAATCCTTTGCATGGTCGGTAGCCACGAAATCCTCCTTGAAGATATAGGCTCCGGTACGCTCGGACTTTTCCATACGGATACATTTGACAAATGTCCTCTTGGAGGCCTTGTCGCCGCTGAAGGTTGCAACCGCTTTCTTTGCCATATGCTATAAATTATTTGATTTCCTTGTGAACTGTTACCCTGCGGAGGTAAGGATTGTATTTCTTACGCTCCAGACGGTCAGGAGTGTTCTTCTTGTTCTTTGTGGTGATGTAACGGGAGATTCCGGGAACTCCGCTGTCCTTCTGCTCTGTGCACTCGAGGATCACCTGTACTCTATTGCCTTTTGCTTTCTTTGCCATAATAAGTACCCTCCGTCTATTAATAAATGTCGATTAAACCTTTTTCCTGAGCGGCCTTCAGAGTAGCTGCGAGACCGTTCTTGTTGATAGTCCTCATGCCGGCAGCAGAGACTTTAAGAGTGACGAACCTGTTCTCCTCCTCGAGCCAGAAGCGCTTTACCTTCAGGTTGGGAGCGAACTCGCGTTTTGTGCGACGCTTGGAGTGGGAAACATTGTTTCCGATCACCCGCTTCTTTCCAGTTACTTGACAAACACGTGCCATATATTTATCCTATTTTATTTCAAATTTTAAAGGGCTGCAAATATCCCCTTTTTTTCTTAAAATTCCAAATTTTTTACACAAACTTCAATAAACGGTTCCATCTGATATTCCGAGGGAAAGGTTTATTGACGTCCTTGGAGAACCATACCACCCTGGGCTTTCCCACGATGTGGTTCTCGGGAACGAATCCCCAATAGCGCGAGTCGAGAGAGTTGTGCCTGTTGTCCCCCATCATGAAGTAGTAGTCCATGGCGAAGGTGTAGTGAGTCGCCGGAGCTCCGTCTATCAGGATAGTGCCGTCCTGTACCTTAAGATCGTGTCCCTCGTATACGCTGATGATACGGCTGTAGAGGGGCAGATTTCCGAGGGTCAGGGCCACGCTGTCTCCCTTTGCCGGAATGTACAGGGGACCGTAGTTGTCCCTGGTCCACCTGAAATCCTCCGCAAACGGGAAGAGCATCAGGTACGAATCCGGATAATCGGGAGGATAGACATCCACGTTGCGGCGGCATTCCTGCACATTGGCGACAGAGGCCAGCTTGTCCGCAGCCTCAGCGGTCATGGACAGGGCCGGATATCCGGGCAGGGTCGCGTCGAACCATATTCCGGATGTCTGAATGCCGGCATCCTCGAGTATCTTGGCATTGACAGGCGTGCCGTTGGTTATCACCGTATAGGAATTCTGGATACCAGGATATACATCCAGTGAGTCACCGTTGACAAATACCCGTCCGTCGCGCACCTCAAGGGTGTCTCCGGCTACGGCCACACATCTCTTCACATAGTTGTCCTCCTTGTCCACCGGCCTGGTGATCAGGGGACCGTACATCCTCTCGGGGTACTCCCTGCCGTTGAAACGCACATGGGTGTAATAGTCATCCACCGGTCTCTTGGAGAGAACTGTATCTCCGTGAGGAAAATTGAAGACGACTATGTCTCCGCGCTCAACGTGTCCGAAACCTGCCAGACGCCTGTAGTCGCGCTTGATAAGGTCCGAATAGGACTTCTTACCGAAGATGGTGTTGTGGACAAAGGGTATGGAGAGAGGTCTCTCCGGCAGCTTGGGTCCGTAGGCCAGTTTCCCCACAAACAAGTAGTCTCCTGTCATCAGAGTGCTCTCCATAGACGAGGACGGAATCCGGAATGCCTGGAGGATGAAGATATTGAGAGGTATCACGACTATGACGGCGAAGATGATGGCGTCTAGCCAGTCCAGCCATACATTGCGCTTCTCCCCCTCCTTGTAGTTCTTCTTCCAGAATGCCCACTTTACCTTCCTGGTGATGAATATGTCGAAAATCACTGCGAGGCCCAGAAGCCACCAGTAATTGCCGAGCCATATCACCCAGAGGAGATAGAGCAGACCCCAGAGTCCGAATTTGAACCACTTATTTTGCAGGAACTCTCTCACTTACGGTTACTGAGCCTTTACAGAGTTGATGACTGCCTCGAATGCCTGGGGATTATTGAGAGCCAGGTCTGCCAGTACCTTGCGGTTCAGCCCTACGTTCTGCTTTGCGAGAGCGCCGATGAACTGAGAGTAGTTCATACCGTGCTCACGGGCAGCTGCGTTGATACGCTGAATCCAAAGCGAGCGGAAATTGCGTTTCTTTTGTTTACGGTCGCGGTATGCGTAGCCCAAACCTTTCTCGTAGGTGTTCTTGGCTACAGTCCAGACATTCTTCCTTGCGAGGAAGTTACCGCGGGTCTGTTTGAGAATTTTCTTACGGCGTGCTCTTGAGGCCACCGAATTCACTGATCTTGGCATACTACACTTTTTGATTTTAAGAATGTCAGCGCTCCCCCCTTTCGGGAGACTTTTTCTGCTGAGGCATTCAGTTAAACAATAATTTTAAACTTAGGCGACAATCATTTCCTTGATCCTCCTGGTGTCGCAGGCATCAGCTACAACGACCTTGTTGAGGTTCCTTTTCTGCTTTGTCGTCTTCTTGGTGAGAATGTGGCTGTGGTAAGCGTGTCTTCTCTTCACTTTTCCAGTTCCGGTAAGCACGAAGCGCTTTTTGGCACCGGAGTTGGTCTTCATTTTGGGCATTGTTACAATAAATTTAATTAAACTATAAAAACGTTACAAAACGGTTATTTCTTCTTTACAGGAGCGATCATCATTATCATCCTCTTGCCCTCCAGTCTCGGCATCTGCTCCGCCTTTCCGTACTCCTCAAGTTCCAGGGCGAAGCGCAGCAGCAGCTTCTCACCCTGCTCGGAGAAGAGTATCGAACGGCCCCTGAAGAACACGTACGCCTTGACCTTCGAGCCTTCCTGCAGGAAGTTTATGGCGTGCTTGAGCTTGAACTGGAAGTCGTGCTCGTCGGTGTTCGGACCGAAGCGGATCTCCTTTATCACCACCTTGGAGGCGTTGGACTTCATCTCCTTCGCCTTCTTCTTCTGCTGATAGACGTACTTCTGGTAGTCTATGATCTTGCAGACAGGGGGATCAACCTTCGCGGATATCTCCACCAGATCCAGCTCGAGACTCTCCGCAAGCCTCAGGGCTTCCCGCAATGGATATATACCCGACTGAGGGATATTGTCTCCCACAAGCCTTACCTTAGGTGCCGTGATCCCGTCATTGACCTTCGGCCCGTCATCCTTTGCCGGCTGGCGGCTGCCGTTTCCATTGTTGTTGCGGCCCTCTGCGCTGTTGTTTCCGTTCTGCGGCATATTGGGCCGGGGAGCACCCGTATAAGGGCGCTTTTTTACAGGTGTTGCGATAAAGTAGTCCTCCTTTAAAGTTTTAGTTAATCATGTTTTTTACTTCCTCGTTGACTTTCGCAGCGAATTCCTCAGGGGTCATGGAACCTTTGTCCCCCTCTCCCTGACGGCGGACAGAGACAGTTCCACCTGCCTCCTCCTTCTCGCCGACCACCAGCAGGAAGGGGATTCGCTTGAGCTCGTTCTCCCTGATTTTCTTGCCGATAGTCTCGTTACGCTCGTCAACCGAGGCGCGAATATCGTAATTATTAAGCAATTCGCAAACTTTTTTTGCGTAATCGTTGTATTTTTCACTGATGGGCAGCACCACCGCCTGCTCGGGTGTGAGCCACAGAGGGAACTTGCCTCCGGTGTGCTCGATGAGCACTGCCACGAACCTCTCCATGGAGCCGAAAGGGGCGCGGTGAATCATTACGGGACGGTACTTCTTGTCGTCCGCGCCGGTGTACTCAAGCTCGAAACGCTCGGGAAGGTTGTAATCCACCTGAATGGTTCCCAGCTGCCAGCGGCGGCCGATTGCGTCCTTGACCATGAAGTCCAGCTTAGGACCGTAGAAAGCGGCCTCGCCGTACTCCACGATGGTCTTCAGACCCTTCTCCTGAGCCGCCTCGATGATGGCCTGCTCGGCCTTCTCCCAGTTCTCGTCAGTACCTATATATTTACTTCGGTCATTCTTGTCGCGCAGGGATACCTGGGCGATGTACTCGTCGAAATCAAGCGTCTTGAAGATATAGAGCACGATGTCTATCACCTTGCAGAACTCCTCCTTGAGCTGGTCGGGACGGCAGTAGATGTGGGCGTCGTCCTGTGTGAAGCCGCGCACGCGGGTCAGACCGTGCAGCTCGCCGCTCTGCTCATAGCGGTACACCGTGCCGAACTCGGCCAGACGGATAGGCAGATCCTTGTATGAGTGGGGCTTGCTGCGGTATATCTCGCAGTGGTGAGGGCAGTTCATGGGCTTCAGCAGGAACTCCTCTCCCTCCTGGGGTGTAGTGATAGGACGGAATGAGTCGGCACCGTATTTGGCATAGTGGCCCGATGTCACATAAAGTTCCTTCTGGCCGATATGCGGGGTAATCACCGGCAGATAACCGTATGATTTCTGAACCTTGCGGAGGAACATCTCCAGACGCTCACGCAGGGCCGCACCTTTAGGTAACCACAGAGGCAATCCGGCTCCTACTCTCGGAGAGAATGTGAACAGCTCCAACTCCTTGCCTATCTTCCGGTGGTCCCTCTTCTTGGCCTCCTCCATCATGGTCATATACTCATCAAGCATTTTCTTCTGGGGGAATGTGATACCGTAGATACGGGTAAGCATCTTGTTGTGCTCGTCTCCTCTCCAGTAGGCTCCGGCGATAGAAGTCAGCTTGACGGCCTTGATGACCGAGGTGTCCCTCAGGTGGGGTCCGCGGCACAGGTCGGTGAAACTGCCGTTGGTATAGAACGTAATCGTACCGTCCTCCAGATCCTTGATAAGGTCGCACTTGTACTCATCTCCCTTCTGTGTATAGGTGTCCATGGCCTCGGCCTTGGACACTTCCTTGCGTACGAAATGCTGTTTCTGGCGGGCCAGCTCTATCATCTTGTCCTCTATCTTCTTGAGGTCGGAGTCGGTGATGGTCCTGTCCCCCAGATCCACGTCATAGTAGAATCCGTTCTCGATCGAAGGTCCGATACCGAACTTGATGCCGGGGTAAAGGAGTTCCAGAGCCTCGGCCATCAGATGGGACGAAGAGTGCCAGAAAGTGGACTTGGCCTCCTGGTCCTCCCATTTATGCAGCTTGAGCTGACCGCTTTCCGTAAGGGGAAGCTCAAGGTCCATTACTTTTCCGTTGAATGATGCCGCAAGCACCTCGCCTGCGAGACGCGGAGATATCTGCTCCGCGATCTGATAAGGAGTGATACCCTTTTCATAGCTTCTGACGCTGCCGTCAGGAAATGTTATATCTATCATAATAGAATAAATTGCTTTCTTATTTGAATCCAAGCTGCAAAATTACTAAATTTGCAGTCAAATCCAACTAATTCCGAGATGAACTACAAACTTAATTGGTCTGAAGCCGCGAAATACGGTCTGATACTCGCAAGTGTCTCCGTAGTAATCAATTTAGTCACCAGCATATTCCAGCTGCCGGCAGTACTGAACGTCCTCCTGAGCGTCATAAAGCTGTGCGGCTCCGTATACATAGCCTACTACGCCATGAGACGCAACGCCGATTCATGGGAGCACATCACATACGGGCAGTCTTTCGGTTTCGGTATGGCGGTATGCACTTTCTCAGCCATAGTCTGCACCCTGTTCGTACTGCTCACCTATACGGTCATCCTCCCCGACTCTCTGATCACCCTGCTGGACACGATGTTCGCCACATACGAGTCAATGGGTCTGGCCGAGACCATGGACTACGACATGCTTGCCCGCTCCATGCCGGTCATCATCACTCTATCCCAGTTCATCGGATGCGTCATTTGCGGAGTGATCGTATCGGCCATCCTGGCCGCTTTCGCCAAAAAGGACAGCTCCAACCCGTTCAACAGCACATCCGGCTATTCCGGCACCGAAGAATAAACACATGGACCTTTCTATAGTAATTTCCCTCTACAACGAGAACGAGTCCCTCCGCGAACTGACGGAATGGATAGACCGTGCCATCGCAGGCTCGCCCATAGCCGGCATCGAATACGAGATACTGATGATAGACGACGGCAGCGACGACGGCTCCTGGGAGACGATAAAGGAGCTTTCCGCCGTCAATCCCCATATCCGCGCCTACAGCTTCCGCCGCAACTACGGCAAGTCGGCCGCCCTCCAGACAGGCTTCCGCGAGGCCGCCGGAGATGTGGTCATCACCATGGACGCCGATCTCCAGGACAGTCCGGACGAGATACCCGAGCTGTACCGTATGATTAAGGAAGACGGCTACGACCTGGTGTCCGGCTGGAAAAAGGTCCGCCACGACAACACCCTCACCAAGAACATACCTTCGAAGATATACAACTTCACCGCCCGCAAGGTGACCGGCCTGAAGCTGCACGACATGAACTGCGGCCTGAAGGCTTACCGGGGTGAGGTGGTCAAGGAGATAGAAGTCTACGGAGACATGCACCGCTACATTCCCTACATCGCCAAGAACGCCGGTTTCACCAAGATAGGCGAGAAAGTCGTCGTCCACCGCAAGCGCAAATACGGAAAGAGCAAGTTCGGCATGAGCCGTTTCTTCAACGGCTTCCTCGACCTGATGACGATATGGTTCCTCTCCGGCTTCGGCAAGAAACCCATGCACATCTTCGGAGTCTGGGGCATCGTGTTCTTCCTCATAGGCTTCGTCATCGCCCTCTGGCTGATCATCGACAAGATCGTCTCGCAGGTACACGGCCTGCAGTTCCGCTATGTCACCGACCAGCCCCTGTTCTACCTGGCTCTAGTGGCCATCCTTGTCGGCGTGATGATGTTCCTCACCGGCTTCCTCGGCGAGCTGGTATCCAGGAACAGTGCCACCCGCAACGAATACAAAATCAAGGAAGTAGTAAAATAGAAAGACAGCACCCCTCTGCTGCGGCAGCTTTCAAATTTACGGATTCATGTTTACACTTACAAACTTTCATTTAATGTCCGATAATTATTAAAATGGCTATCTGCAAACATGCCCCTGAAATCGGAGACGGCAGCATAACCTTCTCTGCGTCTGTCCGGTAATAATTGAACCTGCCTGCCGGACACAATCCTCAAGGCCGGGCACTCACGGTGCGGAGTAAAAGTCCCGCGACGTATCACGACACAGTCCCAAATGTCACTATACATTTTCGTTAAGTCAGAAATACCTGTAAATCCCGATGTTGACAAAATCGCAAAATGTAAGGAGCATCCCCAAATGCCGTATTTTGAGGAAAATCGGAGCATCTAACATTCTTGCAAAAGCAGAACATCTTGATAATCAATAAAATGCAATATAACGAAAATGCATAGTGACGAGTTGTATAATAGCGGAGGGGATAGAGCCGCGCGTCGGCATCTCCTGCTCAGTCCGGCTTTAGCTGTATGAGGTCTGCCAAGGGGAATCTTTGCGGATAATCATTATTATAAATTTCCGAACCGACAAGGGAAATGCAAAATTCCCGGAACGGCGGATGATGCCGGTTCCGGAAATCGTATGCAGATGCCTGCCGATGCAGGCACGCGAATCAAAAGTATTACTTCTTGGAGGGCTGAGGCGCAGCAGTCTCAACGGGCTTGTGGGAGCCTTTGAGATCAGCTACCTCATTGAGGAACTTGTTGTACTCATCCTTGGTGATGATGTGGCACGAACCGTTGAAGACAGTTCCCACTTCGATACCCAGTTTGGGAGTCTTGAGATCTCCTGAGAAATTGGAATTGGCCTTGAAGTTGATCAGATCCTCTATGAAGATATCACCTTCTGCATGTCCCCACAAATCACAGTTCTGGCAGAAGATCTTGCCCTTGACATGTGCAGCCTCACCGATTACCAGTTTTCCCTTGGTATATACCGTCCCTTCGAATACTCCGTCTATTCTAATGTCTGCCGAAGAGGTCATCACTCCGGTGATCCTGGTTCCCTTGGAAATACGGCACAACTCATTGGCCTGGGGAATTATTTCTGCTTTTGCCATATCTTATACTTTTTATTGATGAATACATGCTCCGTGGGAAGCCTCGGCAGCTTCCATTATCGCCTCGCTCATAGTGGGATGAGGGTGTATGGAATGTATCAGGTCCGAAGCCGTCATGCCGACATTGCGTCCGGCCACGATACCGGATATCATCTCGGTCACATTGGATCCAACCAGATGGGCTCCGAGCACCTTGTCCGTAGAGGCGTCCACAATCAGCTTGACGAAACCGTCCTTCTCACCTGCGGCCACGGCCTTGCCGGAGGCCAGGAAGAAGAACTTGCCCACCTTATAATCTATACCGGCCTCCTTTGCAGCTCTCTCGGTCATGCCGACTGAAGCCACTTCAGGAGACACATATGTACAGCCCGGCACATTACCGTAGTCCAAAGGCTTGGGAGCCAGTCCGCAGATGGCCTCCACACAGCATATAGCCTCAGCCGAAGCCACATGAGCCAGGGCCTGCGTAGGTATGATGTCGCCGATGGCATATATTCCCTCCACATTGGTGCGGTAGTACTCGTCCACCTTGATCTTGCGGCCGCGCACCATCTCCACGCCTGCCTCTTCCAGGCCGAGATAATCCGTATTGGGAATCACGCCAACAGCCGAGAGCACAGTCTCCGCCTCTATGGTCTCCACTCCCTTCTTTGTCTCAACGGTCAGCTTGCAGAGCTCACCGGAGGTATCCACGCTCTTGACCTGAGCGGCAGTCATGACCTTCATACCGGCCTTGCGGAACGAGCGGCTTATCTGAGCCGAGACATCGTCGTCCTCCAGTGGAAGGATGCGGTCCAGATACTCTATGAGGTAAACCTCTACGCCCAGACTGCGGTAGAAGAAAGCAAACTCACTGCCTATGGCGCCTGATCCGATGACGGCAAGGCTCTTGGGCAGCTTGTCCGGTATCAGAGCTTGACGGTAGGAGATAATCCTCTCGCCGTCAATGGGTGCGAACGGCAGGGAATTGGCCCTGGAGCCGACCGCCAGGATGATGTGATCAGCCTCGTAGACGGTCTTCTTACCGGCGTCGAAGTCATTGACCTCGACGCTGTGACCGCTCCTGAGCACGGCATCTCCGTGAATCAAGGTTATCTTGTTCTTCTTCAGCAGGAACTCCACTCCCTTGGACATCTGGGCGGCAACCCCGCGGCTGCGGTCCACCATCTTGACTATATCCGGCTTCACTTCGGCAACATCGAAACCATATTCAGCGGCATGGCGAGCATAGGTATAGGCCTGCGCGCTCTTAAGCAGAGCTTTCGTGGGTATGCATCCCCAGTTGAGGCAGATACCGCCCACTTCAGAGCGTTCAACTATCGCCACTGACTTTCCGAGCTGTGACGCACGGATCGCGGCTACATATCCTCCGGGGCCTGAACCCACCACTATTATGTCAAATCTATCCATGTCTATGATATTTAATTGTTCTCGAATCTACCGTGGCAATGCTTGTACTTCTTGCCTGAGCCACAGGGACAGGGGTCGTTGCGGCCCACTTTTTTCTCCACCCTCACAGGCGCGTTGCTCTTGGGTTCTCCGCTGTTGGTCACCATATCAGTACGGGATGTATGCATATTGCTCATATCAGTCCTGCGACGCTCCGCCTCCCGCACCTCTCCGGGAGCATTTTCCCTTATCGGAATGTGAGCTCTGAGAAGGAACTTCACCACCTCGCGGCTGATGCGCTCAATGACACCCTTGAAGAGGTTGAAGCTCTCGAACTTGTAGACAAGCAGAGGGTCCTTCTGCTCGTATGTGGCGTTCTGCACGGACTGCTTCAGGTCGTCCATATCGCGCAAGTGCTCCTTCCAGGCCTCGTCTATCATGATGAGGGTGATGGTCTTGCTGACGGCCCTGATGAGCTCGCGGCCCTGAGTCTCGTAGGCTTTCTTGAGATTCACGAGCACGCGCATGACCTTGGTGCCGTCCCCGACAGGAACTGCAATGTTCTCAAACCTCTCGCCCTGCTTCTCGCAGATGGTCTTGATGACCGGCCAGGCCTGAGCCACCATGGCATCGCTGCGCTGCTGGTACTCCTGGCGTATCTGCTCGTTAAGGGCATCGGATATCTTGTCTCTCGAAGCATTCTTGTAGAACTCGGCATCAAAGGCGGGGTCTATCGAGAGGGTCTTCATGACCTCCAGCTTGAAGTCCTCATACTCCATCTCCTCGGACCTGTCGGCCAGTACCTCGCAGCAGTCCCCTATCATATTCATCACATCCACGTCGATACGTTCTCCATACAGGGCATTGCGGCGTTTATTGTATATCACCTCCCTCTGGGAGTTCATCACGTCGTCGTACTCCAGCAGACGCTTACGGATACCGAAGTTGTTTTCCTCCACCTTGCGCTGCGCCCTCTCCACGGTCTTGGACATCATGGACGCCTGCAGGGGCTCGCCTTCCTTGAGACCCATTCTGTCCACCATCACGGCCATCTTGTCTCCGCCGAAGAGACGGAGCAGGTTGTCCTCGAACGATACGTAGAAGACTGACGAGCCCGGGTCCCCCTGACGGCCGGCACGGCCTCTGAGCTGACGGTCCACGCGGCGGCTGTCATGACGCTCCGTACCGATAATGGCCAGACCGCCGGCCTCCTTCACTCCGGGGCCGAGCTTGATATCGGTACCACGGCCGGCCATATTGGTGGCGATGGTCACCGTTCCGGCTGTACCGGCATGGGCCACGATCTCAGCCTCACGGGCGTGCTGCTTGGCATTGAGCACATTATGCTTGATACCCCTCATACTCAGCATCTTGCTCAGCAGCTCGGATATCTCGACGGATGTGGTACCCACCAGGACTGGACGTCCGGCCTGGGTCAGCTCGACTATCCGGGCTATGACCGCGTTGTATTTCTCCTTCTTGGTCTTGTAGATGATGTCATCCTCGTCCTTGCGGATGACCGGACGGTTGGTCGGGATGACCACTACATCCAGCTTGTAGATGGACCAGAACTCGCCGGCCTCAGTCTCGGCAGTACCGGTCATACCGGCCAGCTTGTGATACATCCTGAAGTAATTCTGCAGGGTGATGGTGGCGAATGTCTGGGTTGCGGCCTCCACCTTCACGTTCTCCTTGGCCTCGATAGCCTGGTGGAGTCCGTCCGAGTAGCGGCGCCCCTCAAGGATACGGCCGGTCTGCTCGTCCACAATCTTGATCTTATTGTCCATCACCACATACTCCACGTCGCGCTCAAACATAGCGTAGGCCTTCAGAAGCTGGGTGACTGTGTGTACCCTCTCCGCCTTCAGCGCATAATCAGCCAGCAGGGCGGCTTTCTGAGTCTGTTTTTCCTCGGGAGTGATGTTCTGCTTCTCCAGCTCGGCTATCTCATTGCCGATATCGGGAAGGATGAAGAACTTCTCGTCGGAAACACTGGCAGCGATAAGGTCGTTGCCCTTGTCAGTCATCTCCACGCTTCTGTTCTGCTCCTCTATGACGAAATACAGGTCATCTGTAATCAGGTGCATCTGACGGTTGTTGTCCTGCATGTAGAAATTCTCGGTCTTCTGCAGGAGCTGCTTCATGCCCGGCTCAGAGAGGAACTTGATCAGAGGATTGTACTTGGGAAGTCCCTTGTGGGCTCTGAGGAGCATCTTGGCTCCCTCGGTCTCATTGCCCTCGGCTATGAGTTTCTTGGCCTCAGTGAGCTGCTTGGTCACGAGCTGCTTCTGGGCATTGTACAGCCTCTCCACATATGGCTTGAACTCCATGAACTGCTGGTCGTCTCCACGGGGCACCGGTCCGGATATAATCAGAGGTGTACGGGCGTCGTCGATCAGCACGGAGTCCACCTCATCGACTATGGCGTAATGATGCTTGCGCTGCACAAGGTCGTTCTTGTCGATGGCCATATTGTCACGCAGGTAGTCGAAGCCGAACTCGTTGTTGGTTCCGAAAGTGATGTCAGCCCTGTAAGCGGCGCGGCGGGCGGCGGAGTTGGGCTGATGCTTGTCGATACAGTCCACTCTAAGACCGTGGAACTCGTACAGGGGGCCCATCCACTCGGAGTCACGCTTGGACAGGTAGTCATTGACTGTCACCACATGCACTCCCTTGCCGGCCAAAGCATTGAGAAATACGGGGAGGGTAGCCACCAGGGTCTTTCCCTCACCGGTCGCCATTTCGGCTATCTTTCCCTGATGCAGGACGATACCTCCGATGAGCTGCACGTCGTAATGAACCATGTCCCACGTAGTCGGGTTGCCTCCGGCCATCCATGTATGGCTCCAGTAAGCCTTGTCCCCCTCTATGCGGACATAGTCATGCCTGGCACTGAACTCGCGGTCCATATCTGTGGCCGTCACCTCAATGACTTCATTTTCCTTGAATCTGCGGGCCGTGGATTTCATAACGGCGAAAGCATCCGGAAGCACCTCGTTCAGCGCCTCCTCGATCTCCTCGTCTATCTTCTTGGTCAGCTTGTCCACCTCGGTGGCCAGAGCCTCTTTCTTCTCAACCGGGATAGTCACGTCCTCCAGCTGGGCCCTGAGGTTCTTCTTCTGCGCCTCGTCAGCCGATATCCTGTCCTGAATTACTTTTCTTATCCTGTCTGTCTCACTTCTGAGCTCATCGTCCGAAAGCCTGTCTATACGGTCATAAGCAGCCAGAACCTTTGCCAATATCGGCTGAATCTGCTTCATATCCCTCTCGGCCTTGGAGCCGAACAGCTTTTTCAATAAACCATTAATCGATGCCATCTAAAACATATTTTTGTACAACTTACAAAGATAGGGAATAATTGACCACATCTGCAAAAAAATCGGCCGAACACCTTCTTTTCAACACTCATCTCCTACTCAACAACAAGTGTCATACCCTCAAAATGTCCGGACAGGTCTCCGTAAGTCGTAAAATCAAGATCCATCTGATTGTCTTCAAGATATACTTCAAGAGTTCCGAATGTAGTACCTCCATCCCACTGCCAGACACGACCGTCATACTCAAACTTAAGAGTCTCTTTGAATGTCGAAAAACCCACTGCACCATAATTGAAAGCCGCCGCCGGGGCAGTGATATGCACAGCTCCATCATTCTCAAAATCCGTAACACTCTCAAGGTCCGGGGTGGCGCTGACCCATATCTCCCAAAGACCACCGTTACTCTTGTCCACCAAGACAGATTTAATAGGTTCCGTTACTCCCATATATGTGTACTCATTGGGTTCTTCCGGGACATAATCAACAGACACACAGCTACCGTCAAAGTCCACCACAACATCAGTACCGTCTGCGAAAACAACAGAGACTTCCGCAATAAAATGATCAGGATCCGAAGAATCCCTGCTTACATTTATTGTTCCCGACTCGCCCTGCAAAGTCTCAGGGTCAATATAGATTGCCTCACCGGTCATATTATCCTGATAATACAGCATGAAATAAGCATCTGTAAAAGTGATGTCGATATCCCCTGCACCCAGTGTCGATTCATCGACTGTCACACTGAACCATCTGGCGGCGTTGTCCACCATCTCGTCAAAATAATACACTTCCGCAGAGGTAAAATACAGCATGGCCAGACCGTCCTCGACCAGATAGAACGATGCCCGCACCGGCTTGGTGTCCCCATTGACAGAGATAGTGCTTTCCTCGACGGGAGCATCTCCTGTCATTATACCCGACGCATGTACACCCACATAATGGCCTCCGGCAAAGTCCAGACGCATATATAAAGTATACTCTCCGCCTGCTTCACTGCCATCGATACGCACGGCGCCTGACTCCAGCAGCTCGCGGCCGCCGTCCGGAGATATAGACAGATATGTCTCATCGCTGCTTCGCCAGCCGTAAATAGTTACAGATTCAGACATCACGTCCAGATCCCGATTGAGATACTGGGGAAGAATAAGCACTTGGATATAGTCAAAGCCCGCATCATAAATATCATTGAACAGGCCTGCATCCTGTTCGGGCGTAACCGTAAACATCACATAACCCTCGAAGTTCTCGACAGCTGCTGTACCCACGGCTGATTCCTCTCCGTCAACTACGAAGGTCATGTCATTCTCAGGATAGACAACTGCCGGCTCATCCGTCATACTCCCTTCTACCGACGCATTGCCCCTCAAAACGGCACCGTCAGACAGCAGTACGGAGAAATCCACAACTGCCGAAAACGCACCGGTCTCTTCGTCCATGCTCATGGACACTTTCATCGTGCCCTCGCTCACCGCATCCTGATTTTCAGCAGATATGTCCACAAGAGTGCTCCCGTCCTTAATGTACTGCATCTCAAAACCGACCGGAAGAGCGGTCATGTCCACCTCATAGACATTGCTGTCACTTTCCACATCATCGCCTTGATATATGGACACATACTCATAGCTGCCCGAAGCAAGCTGCTCAGCTGAGGTGACACCCTCCTCCACTACCAGATACATAATCTCCGATTCCAGGTCAAAGAACCGGCTACCTAAAGAGACTGCCTGCCCATTATACTCAATGGCATTGTCAAGTTCCACGGGGGGCTGAGGATCAGGCTCCTCCTGGCCGTTCTTCTTACATGATACAAAAGCGGCCAGCATCATGACTGTCACCGCAAACCCTGTCAAACTTCTCATAAAGTCATTCCTTATATTGATTAATAAATATTCATTAAAGACTGATAGGACCGGATGTTTCCCACACTCCATACACCCTATGCGCCGGATCTCCGCAGTCGGTAAGGTCTATGGAAAGAGTGTGCGAGTCTCCGTTCCGGTCCACCGTCACCGTCCCCCCGGTAATACGGCCGTAATTGACCCATACACTCTCCTCTATCTCCTGGTACCAAGTACCGGTGTTGTATTCAAACACATCCGCCGCTCCTTCCACTATGCGGAATGGCACTATGTCCTCCTTATCCATGTAACCTCCGTCGATTCTGTTGGCCATGATATATTCTCCGGCAGGAATTCCGTCAGCGGGATCGGCATCCGCCGGAACAAAGAGCTCAAGATGCAGCAGCCTTCCAGTCCCGGACGGCCAGTCCTGAGACAGGTCTACTCCGGGTTCAGCTATGTAAAGAAGGAAAAGCCTGTAATTGCCTTCTCCTGTAAAGAAATAATCTCCTTTGTCTATAAGTCGGGCCTCAGTAAGTCCTTCCAGCAGGACATCCTCTGTAAGATTGGTATTGGGGACATCAGTACCCTGTCCACCCTCTGCCCTGTCGACAGGCTCAAACTTTCCGGTATAGGAAAAATAACGCTCCACGTATTCCGTCCCTACCATTATGCCCTCCACGGTAAATGTTCCGTCACCATTATCAAGAACAGTGAAGCTGCCCTCCCGGAGCAGATCCGGCTCAAACTCCGTCTCACCGGAGGGTATGTCACCGAAGAAACATCCGTCAGGCCGCATTATACTGCCGCCGGGCAAATCTATCTCATGCATCTCTCCCTGTATAAATGTTCCGGCTGAGAAATCCATACTGTTGGCCGGCATTACGTACTGACCGACCAGAAACTCCAGAGACGGCTGCTGAGCCTCATTATACGGAGCGTTCATAGCCAGGGACAAGAATTGTCCAGGACCTACCGGATAACCGTCCATCACCTCCATGTCAGTATACAGATTGAGCACCCAGTAATCAGACAGACCGTCCATATCATCACCTCCATAGTAGATCAGATTGGCATTGACATACTCCGGACGGTCAGGTTCCGGCTCTTCAAAACCGCCGTCATCCTCAACCGGAGGCTGAGGCTCCCGTTCAGGAGTCGCCTTGTCGCAGGCACATACGGCTACGGCGACCATCAGCACAGTAATAAATATCTTTTTCATAAAATTATTTTAAACATCTACAAAGATACGGATTATACAAGTCCGCCAACCTTTCAGGATGCGTTATTCTTACACTTTTTACCAAAATCAAAAACCAAGGAAGTAAAAGACCGAGCCAACAGCAACCGCAAACAGCGCATTGAGAATCTTTGCGATCAAAAAACTGCGGGTGCTGGAGGCCAGCAATGGCAGGGAGGTATGGCCGTCCTGCGACATGGAGCTGGTAAGAAGCACGGAAAACGGCACTATTCCGCCCGCGAAAAGGGAGATGAATACCATGTGCGGGCCAGACTCCGGAATCATACCGATCAAAGCGGCCAGAATCAGCAGATAATACGTGTTGTCCTTCAGCCAGTCTCCGATATTGACATAATGCATGACCACGGTTATCACGGCCAGTGCGCCGGCCGTCCACAAAAAGGTCTTGAGCGCGTGTTTGCGGATAACGTGATGCCACAGATGCTCCTTTACGAAGTGTTCGGAAGAGGCCGCCACCAGCAATACGACAAAGACACTCAGGACAGCGAACAGGACATTCATCCACCTCTCGCTGAGAAAATTAAAAGGAAGCGCCGAGGAGATCTCCGCTGCCTCTCCACCCACGTGCTCATGCTCCAGGAAGCCGGAGAAGACGGCGGCCACAAATATCAGAATGGCCACCATCAGTACGATCCGCTCCTTTCCGGAGCCGCGCATCACCTTGTACGAAGACAGCCGGAAGATATTGGGGAATTCCCCCTTGTTGGCCTCATGCAGTTCAAATCCCGGATCACAGTGAACCCTGAGGGGATGCTTCCGGAACATCAGGTCGGTCAACAGACCGCACACGATGGCCAGGACGAAGAGCACCGCAAAGAGTATGAGTGCCTGACGGGGAATCATGGCCAGCATGACGAAGGACTCGTCCCCCGAGGAGGAAATCATGGCCGCCACCAGAGAGCCCATGCTGATGATGCCGTGAGAGTACAGCGACACTGCGGCGAACCCGCCTATGCATCCGGGTATGAGTCCGAGCAGGGCCCCTGCCGCCACCTGACGCAGCGGAGAGTCCTGCAGACGGCCGAACCACCGTCCTGCGGAAGCCACGTTGACATACTCTATCATGATCATCATCACCATGACCAGGCTGGTGATGAGATAGGCGTTGAGCACTACATCCCTGAGCAGATGCCAGATCATCCTCTGTAGAGTTTGAGCAGCTCACCGGCAGCGGAGAACGAGTCGATCTTACCGTCCAGTACTGCCTTCTCATAATCCGGCATGGCCGCAGCCACTTTCGGATTGTCGTAGAACATATCTTTCAGAGAATTGTTTATGGTCTCGTACATCCAGTAGCGGTCCTGTTCCCGGCGGCGGTGCCAGTAATAGCCGTTGCCTTTTACCAATGCGAAATACTTCTCCATCATCGCCCATATATCCTCCAGACCAGTCTTCTCCACGGATGATGCCGTCATTGCCGTAGGTGTCCATCCGGACTCAGTGGGAGGAAACAGATGCAGGGCGTTGGCATACAGGGCACGGGCCATGTTGGCTTTCTCCACATTGTTGCCATCGGCCTTGTTTACCGTTATCAGATCCGACATTTCCATGACTCCGCGCTTGATGCCCTGCAGGTCATCCCCGGCTCCTGAGATCAGGATAAGCAGGAAGAAGTCACTCATCGAATGCACGGCCGTCTCGGACTGGCCGACACCTACTGTCTCTATGAAGACTACGTCATAGCCTGCGGCCTCGCACAGCAGGATGGTCTCGCGGGTCTTGCGGGCCACACCGCCGAGAGAGCCGGCGGATGGACTGGGACGGATGAAGGCCATGGGATTGTTGCAGAGAGTCTCCATACGGGTCTTGTCCCCGAGGATACTGCCCTTGGTCTTCTCGCTGCTGGGGTCTATGGCCAGTACGGCCAGGCGGTGTCCCTTGCCGGTAACCAGATTGCCGAAAGCCTCGATAAAGGTACTCTTTCCGGCCCCGGGTACACCGGTGATGCCGATACGCATGGACTCCTTACGCTTGGAGTGCTCCAGGCAGCGTACTATCAGCTCGTGCGCCATATCCCGGTGCTCGGGCAGGGAACTCTCCACCAAAGTGATGGCCTGACTGAGCACTATGGTGTTGCCCTCGACGATACCTTTCATATAGTCGTCCACCGTCATGACCGAACGTCGCCTGCGGACGATATTGCTGAGGTAAGGATTGACTATAGGCGGCTGTTCTATCCCTTCGTTCATCACCAGGGCCGAGTCGTCATGATGATATTCGTCAAAGAAGTCTCCCTGTCTGTCGGATTTATTGCTCATGGTCTTATTATCTTACTGTATACATTACAAATAGATTGATTATCGGTCTGGAAGGCGAGTTCGTAATCAGTGTTACGACATTGAGCACCTCGCCGCTCTGCCCGGAAGTATCCACCCTGACCTCCAGTGTTCCGCTCTCTCCGTAGGGCACCGGTTCCGGCAGACTGACTGTCAGTCCCGGCTCACTGGCATCTGCCTTATATATCCTAAAGGTATCCTTGCCGATATTCTTGACGGTAAACTTTCCTGCAAGTACCGCACCTGCATCCACCAGTCCCAGTTCCAGGGACGAATACTCGAACTGTGGCAGCGCACCGGCACGCTTCTGCTGCTCGGTCAGGTCAGAGAAATTCTCCTTTATGAGAGCCTCCACCGTCACAGGGGCAGTGTAACGCTTCCCTGCTGCCATTACCGAGAAACCGAAAGGCACCTTACCCCACTGTATCCCTTCAGTCAGCCTGGTATCCACCGTACACACAAGCCTGACCTTGGACTTTGCCGGGATGACAGCCCCGGACATCGACACATTCAGTCCCGGAGTCATATCCGTAAACTCCACCTCTACATCCCTCCCGGATGTATTGGCGACTTCGATTTCCACACTTCTGGCCAGTCCCTGCTCTATCTGCCCGACAGAGACCTTGCCTTCCCTGAACCCCAGAGGGCCGCAGGCCAGAGGGAAAAGTTCGGAGAGACTCCGCACCTTGTCATGAGCCACTCCCCTTACTTTCAACACTATGGGCTTAGGCTGATCCGACACATACACTGTGACCGACTTGTCAAACGGATAAGGTCCCTGATCATTGGTGAAAAGCACCGATATCTCGCCTGACTCACCGGGCCGTATAGGGGCCTCCGTCCATTCAGGCTCGGTGCATCCGCATGAAGTCACCACCCGGTATATCACGACAGGCGCAGTGCCGACATTCTTCATTCTGAAAACACACTTCTGCGGTCCGTCGGCAATCATTATATCTCCGAAATCATGTACGATTTTGTCAAATGAGACTGTTCCGAAATCATTCTGCGCCCCGGCGCGGAGACTTCCGGCAAAAAATACCGGCAACAGCAGGGCCGCGATACATAACAACGACTTCCTCATAGACTTAGCAATTTATCTTGACAATTTGTCCGGCAAAGATAGTCTTTTCAGCCAAGATTAGGAAATTTTGCCTATATTTGCCGCATATTATAACAACACAACTACATTAATTTATTATGGCACACAAAATTGATCCTGATGCTTGCGTAGCATGTGGTTCCTGCATCGACGAATGCCCCCTTGGAGCCATTTCCGCCGGAGATGTTTACTCAATTGATCCTGACACTTGCGCTGACTGCGGTTCATGCGTAGACGCTTGTCCCAACGGAGCTATCTCACCGGCATAACATTAATTAACAACCATCATAAAAAAATCCGACAGGTCTTTCCTGCCGGATTTTTTATTTTATACCGCCCCTACCGAAGTGTTTTCGTGTGATAAGCGGTGACCGCTTATCACACGAAAACTACCCATTCATGGATATCAGGAACTCCTCATTGCTTACCGTCCCCTCCAGCTGCTTCTTCATGAATTCCATAGCCTCCACACTGGTCATGTCGGCCAGATAGTTGCGAAGAATCCACATACGGTTGATGGTATCCTTGCTCAGAAGCAGGTCATCGCGGCGTGTACTGCTGAGAGTGACGTCCACTGCGGGGAAGATACGCTTGTTGGCGAGCTTGCGGTCCAGCTGCAGCTCCATGTTGCCGGTACCCTTGAACTCCTCGAAGATCACCTCATCCATCTTGGAACCTGTGTCGGTCAGGGCCGTAGCAAGAATCGTCAGGGAACCGCCGTTCTCAATATTGCGGGCCGCGCCGAAGAAACGCTTGGGTCTGTGAAGTGCATTGGCATCCACACCTCCAGAGAGCACCTTGCCTGAAGCCGGCTGCACAGTATTGAAGGCGCGGGCCAGACGGGTAATGGAATCCAGGAATATGACCACGTCGTGGCCGCACTCCACCAGACGCTTTGCCTTTTCCAGCACGATGCTGGCCACCTTAACATGCCTCTCAGCAGGCTCGTCGAAAGTAGAGGCCACCACCTCGGCCTTGACACTGCGGGCCATGTCCGTAACCTCCTCAGGACGCTCGTCTATCAGAAGCACTATCATATAGACCTCTGGATGATTGTCCGCTATGGCATTGGCTATGGACTTTAGCAGGATGGTCTTACCAGTCTTGGGCTGGGCTACGATAAGTCCGCGCTGCCCCTTTCCTATCGGAGTAAAGAGATCCACAACCCTGCATGACAGGTCATTGTGTCCGTTGCCTGTAAGAGTAAACTTCTCGTCAGGAAAAAGAGGGGTCAGAAAATCAAACGGCACTCTGTCCCTGATGTACTCGGGGGTACGTCCGTTGATGGTGTGTATCTTCACCAGGGGGAAGTACTTGTCGCCCTCGCGCGGCGGACGTATCTCGCCTATGATAGTGTCTCCCGTCTTCAGAGCGTATGACTTTATCTGGTTCTGCGACACATATATATCGTCAGGAGAATTCAGATAGTTGTAGTCGGACGAGCGCAGGAATCCGTAACCGTCCGGCATAATCTCCAGCACTCCCTGAGCTTCCACTATGCCCTCATACTCCACCTTCGCCGGTCTTGGAGACGTGTTCTCATCCTTACGCTCCTCCTTGGGCTCCAAGGATTTTTTGTTCTCCTGCACAGTAACTGTCACAGATTCCGAAGCCTGCTCTTTCTGAGGCTGCTGCACGGACAGTGTCTGCTGAGCGTCATTGGAGCGTGGGCGCTTGCGGCTGTTCCTGTGCGCTGCAGGCTCGGCTTTCTTCTCCTCAACCACCGGAGCCGCTGCGGCGGAAGGCTCAGCGTCTACAGGCGGATTTTTCCTGGGACGGCCTCGCTTACGCTTCACCTGACCGTCCTCTGCCTTGGAGGGCTGCTGAACGGGAGCTTTCTCCGGAGATGTCTCCGGCCGGTTTTCCTGCACGATGTTCTCCTCACTTTTCTTACTTTGAGGCACGTCCGGCTGAGCCTGCGGAGTCTTGGCTATCCTGCGCCTCTTTTTCAGGCGGGGCACTTCCTTGCTCTGCACTGCCTGCTCGTCAAGTATCTTATAGACCAGATCCTCCTTGGACATTGACTCGGCCTTTTTTATTCCCAGTTCCACTGCTATGGAATTGAGCTCCTCAAGGCTTTTTGAATGTAATTCCAATATTCCGTACATCTGCAAGACTATTTAACAGCGATAACCTCTGCCTCTGCCAGCGCACCTTTAGGGAGAGCCGCCACCTGAAATGCGACACGAGCGGGGTAGGGTTCACTGAAATAACGCGAATACACTTCGTTGAGTGTTCCGAAATCAGCCATATCCTGCAGATAAACAGTGGTCTTCACTACATTACTGTAATCATAGCCGGCCTCCGAAAGCACATGACCGATATTCTTGAACACCTGCTCCAACTGCTCCCTCACACCGCCTTCTGGGAACTTGCCCGTTTCCGCATCTATCGGAAGCTGTCCCGACACATACAATGTTCCGTTCGTTTCAATTGCCTGACTGTAGGGGCCCACTGCTGCCGGAGCAAGAGGGGAAGATATTACTTTTTTCATTTGCTTTGATATTTAAGTTATTAATACATTAATTGTCCCACTGTGATGATCCTTTGCGGTATGAGAGCAGATCCGCCAATGCCGCAGCCTTGGCATTGATCCTGAAGCTCCACTGCTTCCATTGTCCCAGAGGCACCCATGAGAAAGATATCTCAAAACAATGCAGATCATATGTAGCACTTATCTGAGTCGTCGTTAGTTTCAATTTTGTGATATCAAAACCTGTTGTAAGGTTGAGATTCAATGCCTTAGTAATCCTCACCTGGCCGTTGACATTTAGGGTCTGAGTATGGTTGTCCCTGGCTATAAGCTGATTGTTGCTGTACTGGTAAGTCCTGGAATAGTTGTACGAATAATTGAACGATACCGACCAAGGCACATTGGGATTAAGGTAGTATATCCAGCCTCCGGGTATGTACTCCCCTGTCACTGGATGATAGAACACCCTTGTATAAGCAGGTGACTCTCCACTCATCTTGACTCCACCTCCACCGCCACGGCCTCCACCTGCAGATCCTCCGTTGCCACCAGTAGAGCCGTCATTGCCCTTTCCGGCTCCTTCTCCTGACAGACTGAAACTGAGAGAGACATTGGCATTGGTAAGCCTGGCCAGACGACCGGTAGTAACCACGTTGAACTGATTGTATCTGCGGCCGCGGTAATCCACTGCATACGGGTCAAGCGTCATACCTGCGGACACACTCACTTTCTCCAGCACATTGGTCGTAAGATTGACATTGATATTTGACAGTTTCATTGAGTCGGCCAGGAAATTATAGCTCCCTGAAAAGTTGAGATTGTCTATCAACTTTATTTTCTTCAATCCGGTACCGGTCGTATCCTTTCTGTCTTCCACCTTGGCCTCAACATTGTTTCCAAGTTGGAATGAAAGAGAGGCGGTCCTGCCTGCAGACGGAGGAGAATACAGACCACCGGACCATTTATTGTATTCAACAGTATGCTGCTGACCATGTATGTCCGTATAGTTGTATACCCTGTATCCGTTCATCCTGGTTCCCATCTCGGGCGCATAGTTCACAGACAAAGAAGGCGAGACCATATGACGTATGGCCTTGAGTTTCCCACGTCTGAAGTTGAACATACCATAGAGACGGGTACTCAGAGAGGCACTGGCTGAGAAATTCTGGCTTATGCCGAAATCCTCGAAAAGGCCTGTACGGATCGTCTCCACCTTGTCTGTCTCAGGATTATAGTATTGACTCTGGGAACTGAAGTACCAGTTCATTCCATAGGATACCGAAGGGGCAAGTGTTATATATTTGAATAAGGTAAAGGTCGGCAGACCGATGGAAAAATTGTGGGTCATTCCTGTCTGCATCTTATCCCAAAAATCAGGATTACGCACCTCGCTCGCCTTGAAATTGATCTTGTTCTGCAATGTTGTACTGTAACTGAGGGCAAACTGCTCGTACCACTTCTCCCCTCCCACGCGGTTCTTTCGCTTGAAAGGATAGAATCTGTTGACGTTCAAGGTGATGTTGGGCAACGTTATGGCATAGGAGCTGTCCCTTGAATTCTGGCTGTGCAGGGCATTGACAGATACACTCAGCGCACTCCATGTCCTAGAATACGATATGGATGATGACACCTGGCTGTTGAGAGCCTCATTGACATTGGTGTAGTTGTACTTATTGTTCGAAGGGCTGGAAAAATTGACGGATGCCCTGAACGATGTTCCGGGACGGGCCTTCGCATCCTGCGTATGATTCCATTTAAAACTGAAGTTTCGGGTCTGGAAAAAGTCCGCACTGCCCTTTTCTCCCGTCTGGTCATTGGAGAACGTCAGGTCAAAAGTTCCGTTGAATTTGTATCTCAGCCTGTAACGGGTAGACATATTCACACTCCATGACCCCTTGGTATAGATACTGCCTGTAAGAGCCACGTCGAAATAGTCTCCCAGCACCAGATAGAATCCTCCGTCCTTTATAAACAGACCCCTGGCCGCCTCCTCTCCGAAATTAGGGAAAAGTATTCCACTGGCCCGTTCAGGACGCTTGGGGACAAATCCGAACGGCAGCATCAGCGGATACAGCGGGACGTCTGCCAGCACCAGATAGGCGGGTCCGAATACCGTCTTCTGCTTTGGTTCGGTCTCCACCTTGGCCTTTGTCATCTTCAGATAAAAATGAGGATGATCAAGATCGCAAACCGTGTAAGTTCCTCCGGAGATATTAACGGATCTGTCCGGCTGCATGTTAAGATTGTCACCTCTGAGATAACCGTCCTCCTCTGCTGTAACCATATTCTTGATACGCGCCTTGGATGTCCTGAAATTGTAGAAGACGTTGTCCATTGCATACGTCTTGCCGGCTTGCGTCATCTCAGGCTTTCCGGTAATCACACCGGCAGTATCGGCGACACCGGCTGCATAGACCACCTGACGGTCCACGTCATACTCCATATATTCGGCTTTCAGCTCCATATCACCGTATGTCACACTGGCATCTCCATAATAGTATATCATCTTACGCCCTGTAGAGAAATCCTCCAGGACCGAGTCAACCGCCGTCGTAAAGGCCGGACGCTCCAACATTCCCTTACGCACCGTAGTATCCGGAACAAACAGAGAGTCCTGCACAGCAGCCGTATCCGCAAGCACAGCTGTATCTGCAAACAACACTGTATCAGAAAGTGCCACTGCTGTAGTGGTGTCTACATCTGCCGCAGATGTATCCGGAGTGCGCAACATACCGCCTGCCACCGCCATCGAATCCTGCTGCAGCAGTTCCATGCGCATCTGCCTGCCGCCATACACAGTTTCAGCCTGCCACACGGTAAACATAACGGCGGCGACTGCTGCTGCAAGGGTCATCAATAATCTACGGAACTGCATTAAAAACTGATGAGAATTCTGATTTGTTTTAGAGTAATTGCCGACAAATATAGTCTTTTTTGAACTCATACCAAAGTTTTATTAACTTTGCTTACTGAAATGAAAAAAATTATCACACTGATCATTCTTGTGTCATTTTGGGCGACACATCCTGCTTTATCTAGCTTATATGCTCAGAACAAGCAACTTGTAGAGCTCAAGACCGTTGTCATAGATGCCGGCCACGGCGGTCATGACCCTGGTGCGACAAATGGAAAAATCTATGAAAAAAACATCACGCTCTCCGTTGCCAAACGTCTTGGAGAACTCATCAAGAAGAATTACCCGTCCATAAACGTCATTTATACCCGAAGCGATGACCGGTTCGTAGAACTGTACAGACGCGCCGACATAGCCAACAAGAACAACGCCGACCTGTTCATATCCATACACGTCAATTCCGCCGCAAACAAGTCCGCCAGAGGACACGAGACCTTTGTCATGGGACAGGACAAGAATCAGGAGAATTTCGAGATATGCCGGACGGAGAACAGCGTCATCGTACTCGAGGACGACTACAGTTCCAATTATCAGGGGTTCGATCCCGGCAATCCGGAATCCTACATCATCTTCTCCCTGCTGCAGAACTCACATCTGGAACAGAGCACTGATTTTGCAGCCCTCATACAGCAATGCGCGGACTCAGGCCCGATAGCGAACAACCGGGGTGTCAAACAGGCCAATTTCATTGTTCTTTGGAAATGTACCATGCCGGCTGTTCTGATCGAGCTCGGATTCATATCCAACGCCAATGATTTGCGGACACTCACGGACAAGGCCGGCCAGCAGCGCATAGCAGAAAATATATTCGAGGCATTCAAAGCATACAAGAAAGGATATGACACTGAAGTCTACACTCCTGACGGAACGGCACCGGCCGCACCGGAAGAACGTTCCGCCGGAACAACTGATATGACCGGGGACATCTCCTCAGGGAAGTTCGCCATCCAGATATTGGCTTCCCGTAAACTTCTGCCGGAAAATGCTCCGGAACTGAAAGGATGGGACTGCCGGCACTTCAAATCCGGCAAGCTGTATAAATACTATGTGGGCTCATACAGGTCCAAAGACGAGGCCAGAAAAGCCCTGCCCGATGTAAGGAACAGCTTTCCAGGGGCATTCATCATCAATATAGAATAATCACCGTACCATGAGAAAAGAGATAAAGACCGGACTGTTCGCCGTCATCGTCCTCGCAGTCGTCCTGTTCATGATCGAGTTCCTCAAAGGCAGGGATATCTTCTCCAGGAACAATACCTATTATATAATATATCCGTCTGTAGAAGGACTGAGCGTCTCCACCGGCGTAACGGTCGGAGGATATGCAGCCGGCATCGTCTCCAACATCGCATACAACAGACAGACCATGGACTACACTGTGTCCGCCAGCATATCCAGAGAATTTGAGATACCGGAGGACTCTTACATCGAAATCTACAGTGCAGATATACTCGGCACCAGGAAGCTGCGGGTCAGGATGGGTTCATCATCCGTCATGGCCTCCTCCGGTGACACACTCCGCGGATGTATGGAGACAGACATGATCACCTCGATTACCGGAAGCCTGGACTCCCTGATGAAAAGCATCGGAACTACGGTCGAGTCCGTCAATCTGATACTGGACGAGGAGAACCGATCCGAAGTCCGTCAGCTGCTCAAACGACTCAACAACACCGCCGGCAATCTGGACAAAGTCTCAGCCATGCTCCAAAGCAAGAGTCCCGACATAGAGACATTGCTGTCCAACCTGAGTTCCATATCCACTACCCTGGATTCCGCAGTCACAGCAATAAGCGGTACTGCAGCCAACGCAGAAGCCGTCACTGCATCACTTAGAGAAGCCGATCTTGCCGGTATGACCGACAGCATCAGATCTCTGGCCGGCAGGCTGCAGGATCCGGACGGAAGCATAGGGAAACTGATGGACTCGGACTCACTCTACAATGCCCTCACAGCACTCTCAAACGACCTGGATTCTCTGGTCAACAACATAAGGAAAGACCCCAAAAAGTATATAAAAATTTCTATATTCTGAAATAAAATTGCAACAATTTTTCAATGATTTTTTTTTAAAATTTAAATCGTCTTGATAAACAAGATGTTTAAATTTTTACTGAAATTTTTATTTTTTTTATTGATTTTTTTTACTCAATTTTGTTCTCCCCAATAAGGGAGTACCAGTACTTAATAAACACACATCAATCAATTAATATTTGAGGAATGAGTCATAGTGAAGCATGGGATAACTGTCTGCAAATCATCAGGGATAACATCCCTGAGAGCAGTTTTAGGACATGGTTTGAGCCCATCAGGCCAGTCAAGCTGGAAGGCAGTACTCTGACGATACAGGTCCCCTCCGGATTCTTTCCCGAATACATAGAAGCTCAGTACATAGACATCCTTCGCTCGACCATGAAAAGAGTGATCGGGAAGGATGCCAAACTTGTATACAAGGTCTCCGTAGTCAAGAACTCCACAGTAATGTATCCGGCCGGAAGAGCCGGCAGCGAGATTGTCAATCCGGACATAGCCCTGCCCAAGGAAAAGGTGGAGAAGATAGATGACCCCTATGTGATTCCAGGAATCAAAGGTATATCCGTAAACCCCAACCTGAACTACAACTACTCTTTCGACAACCTCGTTGAAGGAGACTGCAACCGTCTGGGCCGCGCAGCCGGCATGGCCATAGCCGGGAATCCTGGCAACACCGCATACAATCCTTTTTTCGTATACGGAGGTCCCGGTCTGGGAAAGACACATCTGGCACAGGCCATAGGCATAGATATAAAGGAGAGATTCCCGGAGAAGATCGTGCTGTATGTGACAGCCAACCGCTTCCAGACGCACTACATGGACTCTATCCAGAAAAATGCCATGACGGACTTCCTGCACTACTATCAGTCAATGGATGTACTTATCATAGATGACGTACATGAGTTTGCAGACAAGCCAGGCACCCAGAATGCTTTCTTCCAGATATTCAACTACCTGCACCAGCTGGGAAAACAGCTGATCTTCACCTCGGACAGAGCCCCCGTAGATCTGCAGGGCCTTGAACAGAGACTTCTCTCCAGGTTCAAGTGGGGACTCACCACAGAGCTTCTGCCTCCTGACCTGAATACAAGAGTGGCTATTCTGAAAGCTAAAAGTTTCAAAGAAGGGATACTGCTCGATGATGAGATCATCAACTACATCGCATCAAAGGTGACAGACAACGTGCGGGAACTTGAAGGGACACTGGCATCACTGATGGCACATGCTACCCTCACCAAGAGGCGTATTACTCTCCAGCTGGCCCAGGAGGTCATCGAGAAAATCGTTACAGTCAACCACAACGAACTGTCCATAACCAAGATACGCGATACCGTAAGCAACTATTTCGGTCTCTCCAACGAAGTCATGCTGTCCAGCACACGCAAGAGAGAGATCGTCCAGGCAAGACAGATCGCCATGTATCTGTGCCGCAACCTTACCGGCAAATCACTTACCACCATAGGAAGCGAGCTGGGCGGCAAGAACCACGCGACCGTCCTGCACGCATGCGAGACAGTATGCGACCTGATGGCCACGGACCGCTCCTTCAAGCAGTACATCACAGACATAGAGAAAAAACTCAAATCCAACATCTAATCTATTAAAGTCATGACTTCCGAACAAGTTCTAGCCCATTTCCGAGAGATACTCACCATCCCCCGTGAATCCGGACACGAGGAACACATCATAGCTTATCTCCAGAAATTCGCCGCAGACCGGCATCTCGACTGCAAGACCGACGAGGCCGGCAATGTACTCATAACCATACCGGCGACACCCGGCAGGGAGAACTCCCCCACTGTCATCCTGCAGAGCCATTCGGACATGGTCTGCGAGAAGAACAGCGGAGTGGAGCATGATTTCTCGAAAGATCCCATCAAGGCTGTCGTGGAGAACGGCTGGCTCATAGCCAAGGACACCACCCTGGGTGCTGACTGCGGTATCGGTATAGCCGCCCAGCTGGCAGTCCTCGAGGACAAGGAGCTGCCTCACGGCAAGATAGAGTGCCTCTTCACCACCTCCGAGGAGACCGGGCTGGACGGAGCATTCGCTCTCAAAGGTGACTTCCTCACCGGCAGCATACTGCTCAACCTCGACTCCGAGGACGAGGGCGAACTGTTCATCGGCTGCGCCGGAGGTATCGACACCACAGCGAAATTCCACTACACTCCCGTTCCCGTCCCGACCGGCAAGGTCTGCGTCAAGGCAGGATTCTGCGGCGGCATCGGCGGGCACAGCGGAGACGACATCGACAAGGGCCGCTCCAACGCAGTACAGTCCCTCGCGAGACTGCTCTACCGCGTATGGAACGGGACTTCCGCAACCCTCTGCAGCATAGACGGCGGCAACAAGCGCAACGCCATAGCCCGCGAGGCATCTGCTGTGATAGCCGTCAATCCTTCGGATACAGCCAAGGTAAAAGGCATACTTGACGAGACCCTCGCCGAACTGCGCGACGAATATGCGATTACGGATCCGGACATCGCCGCCGTATGGGAGGAGAACCTGGAATTGCCGGCCACGGCAGTGGACGACAAGACCGCATTCAACCTCATCTGCGCCCTGCACGCCGTACCTCACGGAGTGATGGCCATGAGCGCCGAGGTCAAGGGACTGGTAGAGACTTCATCCAACCTGGCTTCCGTCAAGATGCAGGAAGACAATATAATCCGTATCGGCACCAGCCAGCGCAGCTCGACCAACTCCGCCCGCCGCAACGCCGCCATGCGCATAGAAGCCGCCTTCAAGGTTGCCGGAGCCGAAGTCACCCACGAGTCGGAGTATCCCGGCTGGAAACCCAGCCTCAAATCCCATATCCTGGATGTCTGCAAGAGCTCATACAAGAAGCTATTCGGCAACGACCCCGTAGTGCGGGCCATCCACGCCGGGCTGGAGTGCGGACTCTTCCTGGACAAATACCCCCATCTGGACATGATCTCGTTCGGGCCCACCCTCCGCGGAGTGCACGCTCCCGGCGAAAGACTCGACCTGGCCAGTCTGGACAAGTTCGTCCTGCTGCTCGAGGATGTGATCAAGGAATGTAAATAGAATAACCATGACTGAGAAACGCCACCTCAAGATAGCCCCGTCGATACTCACCTCTGACTTCACCCGTCTGGGAGAGACCATCGACATGCTCAACTCCTCCCAGTGCGACTACATCCACCTGGATGTGATGGACGGAGTATTCGTACCCAACATATCCTTCGGCTTTCCGGTTATCCGCAACATAGCGAAAAGAGCTGCGAAACCCCTGGACGTACACTTGATGATAGTGGACCCGGACCGTTATATCGGAGTACTGCGCGATGCAGAGCCCGAGTACGTCACCGTGCACTACGAAGCCTGCACACACCTGCACCGCAGCCTGCAGAACATCCGTGCCAACGGCATGAAGGCCGGAGTGGTGCTCAATCCGCACACCCCTGTCTCCGGTCTGGAATACATAGCCGAATACTGTGACATGATAGTGCTGATGTCGGTCAATCCCGGATTCGGAGGCCAGTCCTTCATCGAGAGCACCTACCGTAAGATATCCGAGACCAAGGAGATGCTTCAGAGGCTCGGTTCTAAGGCACTTATCGAGGTGGACGGAGGCGTCAACCTGACCAACGCAGGCGCCTTGCGCGATGCCGGAGCCGATGTCGTAGTGACCGGCAACGCCGTCTTCGCCTCGGAAGACCCTGTCGCCACGGTAGAGCTGTTCAAGTCCCTATAGCACAAACCTTATTTCCTTAAAATAATACTTAGCCACCTGCCCGTCCTCCTTCTCAACCAGGAGACGGGCAGTACCTTTTTCCACTCCCAGTATCCGCCCCCGGAACCTGCGGAGTCCTCCGCCCGTGACATATTCCGTCTCCTCAAACTCTGCCGGGATGCCTTTACGGTACAGCAGCCGGGAATATTCCTCCTCCAGCCCCGGGACATGACCGTCTGCGTCCATCTGACCGTAAAGTTCAAATATCCGGTGCAGCAGTCTCGGCAGCTCTTCTTCCGGACTAAGTCCCGGCGTGCCTTCCAGGCCCGTCACCGCATTGTCCAGAGCCAGCAGCACAGATGTGGGGTTGGGAAGTTCAGGAGGAAACACCCTCTGATTGACATTGAGGCCTATGCCGGCTATGCTGACTGCCAGAGTGTCATCCTTCAATGTATTCTCTATCAGCATCCCGCATATCTTTCTGTCCCCGATGTAGATATCATTGGGCCATTTGATCCGGGCATCCAGTCCCAGTTCAGCCAGATAACGGACTATCCCCACCGAGCATATCTGCGAGATGACAAACTGGCCGGCAGCCCTCAATCCCCTGGGCCTGAAAAGTATTGAGAACATCAGGTTCTCTCCCTGACGGCTCTCCCACCTGTTGCCCCTCTGCCCTCTCCCCGCCGTCTGATACTCCGCACACCACACCGTCTTGTCTTCCGCCGCGTCCTTGTTTCTCCAGGCATCCAGATTCGTAGAGTCTGTCATCTTTAACCAATGGATATTCATGGCATAATTTTTATAAGTATATTTGCACGGCAAATTTATATTTATTTATGATAGAAGTAGACACCATAGCCTCGGCTATGCTCGAAAAAAAGGGGAAAAATGTATGCTCCCTTGATCTCAAGAAGATCGGAACTGCCATAACAGACTGGTTTGTAATCTGTAACGCGGACTCAACCACACAGGTTGCTGCCATTGCGGACAATATAGAAGAGAGGATGATTGAGAAATGCGGACGCAAGGTAGTCCGGGCTCAGGGCAAGGAGAACGGATTCTGGGTCATCCTGGACTATCTGAATGTTGTGGTCCACATATTCCAGACCGAATACAGGAATTTTTACCGTCTGGAAGACCTCTGGGCAGACGCAGCAAGAAAAGACTATAATGATGACGAACAATAAGGATTATATGAGCACTCAGCAGAACAGGAACAATCCGGGATCCCCCGGACCCGGCCCAGGTAAAAGGCCGTCCCAGTCTCCCAAGTCCATGCGTGGTCTGATGTGGGTACTTTACGCCATATTCGGCTTCGCCATGATCTGGATAGTGCGGAGCTACTCCGGCTCAGATCCGGTCAAGACCGAATGGCTGACTGTCAAGGAGAGCATGATTCCGGACGGGGACGTGGAGCGCATAACATACGTGACTAATGAATACAGGGCCGAAGTCTACATCAAGAAAGACTCTCTGCCCAAATACGTCAACAAGTACTTCGGCGGCAGAACCCCGGCGACAGGTCCTCACTTTTACTTCATAGTATCCTCCAATTTCAACGCGGAGGAGAGTTTTGAGGAGGCCAGAATGCAGCTCCCGCCAGATCAACGTTTTACCATCTCAACCGAGGAGCGCAACAATTACTTCGGGCAGATATTCGACTGGATCATCTTCCCCCTGCTGCTTTTCGGCCTGCTGTGGTTCATTATGTTCAGGCCCATGCAGAAGAACATGGGCGGAGGCCCGGGGGGCGGCATCTTCAACGTCGGCAAGTCCCAGGCCAAGCTCTATGAAAAAGAGAACAATGTGAAGGTTACTTTCAAGGATGTCGCAGGTCTGGAGGAAGCCAAGGTAGAGGTGATGGAGATAGTCGACTTCCTGAAGAATCCCCAGAAATACACCGCCCTGGGCGGAAAGATACCCAAAGGAGCTCTGCTGGTAGGCCCTCCGGGCACAGGAAAGACCCTGCTGGCCAAGGCTGTTGCCGGTGAGGCCAACGTGCCTTTCTTCTCCATCAGCGGCTCCGACTTCGTGGAGATGTTCGTCGGTGTGGGAGCCTCACGCGTGCGCGACCTCTTCCGTCAGGCCAAGGAAAAGGCACCCTGCATAGTCTTCATAGACGAAATAGACGCCGTAGGACGGGCAAGGAGCAAGAACGTGGGCTTCTCCTCCAACGACGAGCGGGAGAACACCCTCAACCAGCTGCTCACGGAGATGGACGGCTTCGGGACCAATTCCGGAGTCATCATCCTCGCCGCCACCAATCGTGCAGACATCCTCGACAAGGCCCTCATGAGGGCCGGCCGCTTCGACCGCCAGATACATGTGGACCTGCCAGAGCAGAACGAGCGTCTGGAGATATTCAAGGTGCATCTGCGCAAGGTCAAGCTGGTGGAGAACTTCGACATGGAGTTCCTGGCCAAGCAGACCCCCGGCTTCTCGGGCGCTGACATCGCCAATGTCTGCAACGAGGCGGCCCTGATAGCCGCCCGCAAGAACAAGAAGGCCGTGGACCGTCAGGACTTCCTCGATGCCATCGACCGCATCGTAGGCGGTCTGGAAAGACGCAGCAAGATCATATCGCCCGCTGAGAAGCGGACCATAGCATACCACGAGGCCGGCCACGCCACTGTCAGCTGGTGGCTGCCCAATGCCAATCCACTGTTGAAAGTCACCATTATACCCCGCGGAAACGCCCTCGGTGCCGCCTGGTACCTGCCAGAGGAAAGGCAGATAACCACCACAGAGCAGATGATGGACGAGATGGCTGCCACCCTGGGTGGCCGGGCAGCCGAGGAGATTATCAACGGAAAGATATCCACCGGAGCCATGAACGACCTGGAGAAAGTCACCAAGCAGGCCTATGCCATGGTTACTTACTTCGGCATGAGCGACAAGGTGGGCAACATCTCATTCTACGACTCGTCAGGCAACTCCGGCTACAACCTCAGCAAGCCCTACAGCGAGAAGACCGCCGAGCTGATTGACGCAGAGGCCAAGGGATTCATCGACCAGGCCCACGCCACCGCTCTCAAAGTGCTGCGCGAGCATATGGACGGCTTCACCAGACTGGCCGAAATGCTGCTTGAGCGCGAAGTCATCTTCACCGATGACCTGGTCAAGATATTCGGAGAGCGTCCTGGCGGACAGAAGCCCCAGAGCGTCACCGCAGAGTCCGCACCCGAAGCCGCCGCATCGGCATCCACATCATCCACCGCAGATATCCAGGAGTCTCATGAAGAACCTGCTGGTCAGAACGCTTAGCGGCGCAGTCTTCCTGGCCCTGTTCCTGACGGCCCTGCTGTGGCATCCGGCCGCTTACGGTGTCATATTCATGGTTGCGGTATTCATCATGATGACCGAATACCTCAATATCACCGTAGGATCCAAGGAGTGGACAGCCAGAATACTGACCGTCATCACAGCCATGCTCACTTTCATGCTTTTCTTCTTCCATGCCGGCTACGGCCTGGACGGAAAATGGCTGTTGGTACTTCCGGTGATGACAGCATTGATATACACCGCCATACTTTTCAGCAAGGAAGGCGATGCCTACCGCACCACCCCGTTCATCCTGGCATCCCTGCTGTACATCGCCCTGCCATTCGCCCTGACCAGCCTGATAGTATTCTCTCCTGACGGAGACTTCGACGGACGGGTGCTGCTGGCAGTGATGATCATCATCTGGAGCTCGGATGTGGGAGCCTACCTCTTCGGCATGGCCTTCGGACAGAAGCACGGACACAAGTTGTTTCCCTCCATCTCCCCGAAGAAAAGCTGGGAGGGCTATTTCGGAGGGCTGGCCATGTCCCTTGCCGCAGGATGGTGCACAGGATATTTTCACTTAATAGATTTCCCATGGTACCACTGCCTCATCCTGGCCCTGCTGGTCAACATCAGCTCCACGATAGGAGATTTGGTAGAGTCGCAATTAAAACGTAACTTTGGAGTCAAGGACGCGGGCAGGATCATGCCCGGACACGGAGGACTGCTGGACCGTTTTGACGGAGCCCTGCTGGCATTTCCGGTCTCAGTCCTGTACATAACATTATCCGGACTTTAACCGTACTGAAATATGAAGATTCACAAGGAAGGCTGGCCGCTCATCATCATGTCACTGGTATTTGCCCTGATACTGGGAGGCTCGTCATTCTACTTCGGAGCACCTCCGGTACTGTACTGTATCCTGGCTTTCATACCAGTAGGATTCGCAATATTTTTCATATGCTTCTTCCGTAATCCGAAACGTACTCCAGGCGGGAGCTCCCATCTGGTCACCGCTCCGGCCGACGGCAAGGTCGTCATCATTCAGGAAGTCGAGGAGCCCGAGTTCTTTCAGGGCCGTCGGCTTCAGATATCGGTGTTCATGTCATTTTTCAACGTACACGTCAACTGGGCCCCCATATCAGGCAAAGTCTCGTTTTTCCGATACCATAGAGGAAGTTACCTGGCCGCCTGGCACCCCAAGTCCTCCACCAGGAACGAGAGGACGACCATCGTCTTCAAGAACGAGGACGGCACCGAGGTGCTGTGCCGCCAGATTGCCGGTCTCTTTGCACGCCGCGTTGTATGCTATGCCGAGTATGACAAACAGTTCAAGGCCGGAGAGCAGATAGGCTTCATCAAGTTCGGCTCGCGGGCCGATGTCTTCCTGCCGCTCGGGACGAAGGTCAATGTCAAGGTCGGAGACAAGGTCACAGGATCAGAGACCGTCATCGCGGAACTACAAAAGAATACAAACAACTAACAAACACCATACTGTCATGAGAAATTATTATCAGGCCAACAAGGAAAGATTCCTCAACGAATTATTTGACCTGCTCAGGATACCGTCCGTCAGCTCGGACCCGGAGCACAAGGATGACATGTACCGCTGCGCCCGCAGGCTCACCGAACTGCTCAAGGAAGCCGGTGCGGAAAGAGCCGAGGTATATGAGACCACGGGACATCCCGTAGTATATGCCGAGAAGATCATAGACCCGTCGCTGAAGACCATACTCGTCTACGGCCATTACGACGTACAGCCGGTCGATCCGATCGAGCTGTGGAAGTCCGCCCCCTTTGAGCCGGAAATCCGCGACGGAGCCATCTATGCCCGCGGGGCCAACGATGACAAGGGTCAGTCCTTCATGCACATCAAGGCATTTGAGTACCTGGTGCGCAACGGACTTCAGAGGCACAACATCAAGTTCATACTCGAAGGAGAGGAGGAGATCGGTTCTCCCTCGCTTGCAAAATGGGCTGAGGAGCATAAGGACCTGCTCGCCTGCGATATCATGCTCGTATCCGACACTACGATGATCGGAGAGGACGTTCCGTCAATCAACTGCGGCATGCGCGGCCTGACATACATGGAGATTGAGGTCACCGGCCCCAACAAGGACCTGCACTCGGGTCACTACGGCGGAGCTGTAGTCAACCCGCTCAATGCCCTGTGCAAGATAGTGGACGGACTTATCGACGCTGACGGCCGCATCACGATAGACGGATTCTACGATGACGTGGTCGAGCTCTCCATGGCTGACAGGGAGATGCTGGGACGTGCGCCCTTCGACCTGGACGAATACAAACGCTTCCTGGACATACCCGAAGTGGACGGCGAGAAAGGCTACACCACCCCCGAGCGTACCGGCATACGTCCCTGCCTGGATGTCAACGGCATCTGGGGCGGCTTCACCGGTGAGGGTGCCAAGACGGTCATCCCCACCACCGCCCGCGCAAAGATATCCATGCGTCTTGTACCCAATCAGGACTGGAGACGCATCGCGGAACTCTTCGCGAAGCACATCGAGAGCCACGTGCCCAAAGGCGTGCGCGTGAAGGTCATTACCCACCACGGCGGCAACGGTTTCCTGATACCCATCTCATCCCCTGCCTACCAGGCCGCATCCAGGGCCATATACGAGGTCTATGGCATTGAGCCAGTTCCCAACCGCGGCGGCGGCTCAATCCCCATCCTGGCCGAGATGCAGCAGATTCTCAAGGCCGATCCCCTTCTGATAGGCTTCGGACTCGAGAGGGATACGATTCACTCGCCCAACGAGAGCTACCTGCTTTCGCAGTTCGAGAAGGGAATGGAGTCAATTGCTCTCTTCTACAAGTATTTCTAACAGCTGACAAATCATTGACGGGTGCCGGAAGACGCTGATTTTCCGGCACCTTGACTTAAATACAATACCAAGATGAATTACACTGAACTTTACGACAATATCCGGCGCAAGGGCTCATACCTCTGCGTGGGTCTTGACACCGACCCGGATAAAATTCCCGCCTGCGTCCGGGAGCGTCACGGAGACGCTTCCATGCTGGCTTTCAACAAAGCAATTATCGACGCCACTGCTGAGTACGCAGTCGCCTACAAGCCGAATATCGCCTTCTACGAGGCCGAAGGTGTCGCCGGCTGGCAACAGCTTGCAGAGACCGTCCGCTACATCAGGACGCAGCATCCCGACATCATGATCATCGCCGACGCCAAGCGCGGAGACATCGGCAACACCGCCGACCGCTATGTCAGGGCTTTTTTCGAGACCATGGACTTTGACGCAGTGACTCTGGCCCCCTATATGGGAAGCGACTCCATCCGGCCCTTCCTCAAGCATTCCGGACGCTGGGGCATAGTCCTGGCCATGACCTCCAACAAGTCGGCCGAGGAGTTCGAGACCCTGCCCCTGTCCGACGGAATGCCTCTGTATGAGCGCGTGATTCGTGATACCGTCAGAAATGTGGATACCGAGTTCGGGGACTCCCGCGAGCGGCTGATGTTCGTCGTCGGAGCCACCAGACCTGAGAAACTGGCCGAGATACGCCGGTACTGTCCCGACCACTTCCTGCTGGTGCCCGGAGTAGGTGCCCAGGGCGGTTCGCTCGAAGAAGTGGCCCGCCACGGCCTCAACTCTCACTGCGGCCTGCTGGTCAACTCCTCCAGGGGCATCATCTACGCCTCCTCAGGCGAGGACTTCGCCGAAGCCGCAGGAGCAGCAGCAGCGGATCTCGCCGCCCAAATGCGGGCCCTGCTGTAGACAGGAGCAGGCACTCATCCCGGTCCCCGACGATATCCTTCGCCGTGAGACCGTTTTCATTTACACCTCTGTGGAAAATACCCAGACGCAGGTCATTGCAGGAAAACGGCTCACAGGATGGTGATGCTGACCCGCTTGCCCAGCCCCTGAAATATCTTGAAGAGAGTCGAGAGCTGCACGTCCGTCTTTCCGTTCTCGATACGGGAGATGTAAGACTTCTTCGTGCCTATCTTGGCCGCCAGCTGTTCCTGCGTCAGACCGGCCTTACGGCGTTCCTCCTTCAGCCGCTCCGCCAGGATAAATGCCTCCGCCTCCCGGTCAAAAGCCTCTCGCTCATCCATCCCGGGAACTCCAAAATCCTCTGAGATCATCTCTTCTATATCGGTGCATCCAAGTGCCTTCAATTCACTATCTGTCATTTTCATGTATTTTATCTTTCTTACTGTAGTACTCATTCATTATCCTCACGGCTCTTTCAATCTCTTTTCCAGGTGTCTTCTGTGTCTTTTTCTGAAAAGCACTCAACAATATCACTAGATATCCCTCATCAAGACAACAGAAAATCCTATAAATATTGCCACCTTCTTCTATGCGTATCTCATACAGTCCCTTGACTCCCGTAATAGATTTAAAGAATCTCACAGGTATGACTTCTTCAGTCATTATCAGAAGAAACACCTGATATACTTTACACAACACATCGCGGGATAAAGTCTTTTTAAAGTCTTTAAAATAATGCGAGTATGCAACAATTCTACGCCTGTACCCTTTCTTTTTCACAATTCTGTCCACAAAGTTAATCAATCAGTTTACAAAATCAAACTTTTCGCAAAGCTACATACAGTATCATTCCGAAAAACGAAAATCAAAAAACGTGTGAGAAAATTTACGTTTTTATACTTCCGGCACGAGAGAAAGCGCACGGATTCGCAGAGAGGAAATGAAAAAGGGCGGCCGGAAGGGTCGCCCTATGGTTATGCGGTACGGGATGTGCCGGGCAGCCGGAGAAGGCCGCACGTAGCCGCCCTATCAGTTGGTGTCTTTGACGCAGCGGACGTAGCCGACTTCATCTATGTTGTTCTGGAGCATGAAGACTCCGCTCTCATAAATCCACATAAAGCCATCCCTATCAGTGTTATACCCATTCTTTCCATCCATCGAGAACGAGGTCTGGCACATATAATATGCCAACCATCGACTGTTGGCACCATCCCAATAACTCTGCGGCCTTAAATTGTCAAACGTCTTGGTATGTTGATCTGTCGTCCAAACGTAGTCATATGTTGGCTGTCCGAACCAATCTTCTCCTGTCTGCACTCGTTCATAATATCCAGTATAATAAGTCGCATCTACAGAATATACAGGCCACTGGTCTGCTGTAAGACGGGTAGCCATTATAAGCAGCTCGCGCTGATTGGGAATCCTGTATCCTGTCGGACAGGGATTGATATTCTGATAACTTTGCCAATAACTTTCATTTATCCAGTCGTAACCAGCATCATCCTCTGTAGAGGCCGTACCTCCTCCCCACCACGGCTCATCAGGTACTCCTCCATTGATAGGAACTACAACCTTTTTATACGGTGGTTCAAAGCCGTAAATATCCTTGTTCACCGTAAACTTATTATAGGGACGGTTGTTGGCGCTTTTCTCGTTACCCTTCGGGAGAGGCTGGCCGTTGTCATAGGCGGTACGCAGGGACTTGGGATTCATGCGGGACAGGTCCAGGGTATAGGTACCGTCTCCATTGTCCGTCACCTGCACCAGGTCTTCAGGCTCCTGGTCAGGATGATCAAGAGAAATACCCAGATTGCGGACACATCTATACGCATAGTATTGACCGTTTATACCAGAGGATGAGCCGTAGTTTCCACGGGAGGCTCCTTCCTCTGCCCACAGGACATTGGGATTGTTGTTCTGCTCGGGATCCGGACTGCTGGAGGTATAGTGCCAATAAACCTTGCCTGTCGGAGGCATGTCGCCGTTAGCCGGGTCGTATGGATATAGGCGGGAAGCCTCGTCGAGGGCCCACTCTCCGAGGAAGATGTCGGTGAGCTGGTCTATGGCGGCCAGATACCAGCGGACCTCTTCCGCATCCACTATACGGTTACCATTCAGGTCACGGTTACGGAGCAGGCAGGCATAGGCTGCGTTGTTGTATCCGGGATTAAGGCCGTAACGTTCAGATGTTTTTATGACATCCTCCCATTCCTTGCCTACCATCCAGCTGATGCTGTTGGCACGACCGTTACTGTTGTAATCGGGTTTGCCTGCCGCGGCACTGACATTACCGACAGGCAGACGGCCATTGTATCCATTATCCTCACCTTCCATCACGGACTCCAGTCCCCAGGCAGTCTGCAGCTGCGTGTTGGATGCGTCAAAAACAGTACGGATGGATTTCTGGACAAACGAATAAAGGGAAGTCACCAGAGAAGTGTTGCCGTCAGGGCTGTAGTACTCTCCGCCGGTCAGGTCTTCGTCGGGCACTATGATGTGCAGCATACGGTCCTCGCGGTCCACACACTGATGCCACAACTGCGGCTGGGGATTTTGCTGCAGTGGATCATTGATCGGGTCATAGTAATAAAGATTCTCGTCTATGAAAGCAGTGATGCATATATGACCGTCCTTAGTTCCGTCTGCCACCAGATTCCTCATGTCCTCGTCCTGAGCTTTGACCAGCTTGAGGTACTCTATCAGCTGGTCTATGTCCACCAACTGCGGAACATCATTCAGTTCCACTGACTCAGGCACCCAGTTTGGGTCATACTGATTCTCTTTCTCTCCGGGGAATTTCACATAATGGAGATGAGGGACATCGTATTTCTTGTTAATAGCAAACTTTATCCATCTGAAATCCTCCACTCCGTCATATGTCCTCCCGTCATCCACATCATGCACTCCGGTACTGAATGGAGTCTTCACACTCCATGTCATGTCCTCTGTCACATCCGAAGGATGTATCTCCAGCAGACAGCGGTCATAGTGAGAGTCAAGATAGAATATCTTATTGCTGCTGTAGACCACGTCTCCCTCATAACCCGGCCTGCGCTCCTCATTATTGTCGCTGGTAACCTCGACGATAAGGTCGTCCGCTCCCGTCACAGTGATGTTGTAGGTATACTTACCGTTACGCTTCGTGTCATAGTCATTGGGATTGGGATTGTCTGAGCAATACCCCAGATGAACGATATACCTGGCATCCGTGTTGACCACAGTCCCGTCGGCCATAGTATAGGACAGATAGCCGGTAAGAAGCAGGTAGGTGGAATTGGGGTCCGCATATGTGAACTCACCGTTGGCATAGTCCTGACCTGGCTTGCGATTCTCCTCCGGTTTCTGATCGCTTTCCTCCCTCAAGGCATAACCTGCAGGACCCGTCTCGGTTATCTCCCGGCGGAAACGCTTGCGGTTCTCAGGCATGTAGAATATGAAACTGCCTCCGGTATAATACGGAGTGTTATCCACCTCCGTGTCAGTCATCTGCTCGAAAGGCCTCTCCTGGCTGTCAAAGTACTCTGCATCCTGGCCGGAGTAATCCCAATGGCTGCCGGTGTTATCCTGCCACGGCCCTTCTTCGGTCTTGTCGTTAGCCTCGTCATAAGGCAGCAAATAGGTCTGGGCCGGCACCCTCATCACCCTCCAGGTCTTGGGCTCAAATGAAAAATTGCTCCACGTGGCGTCACCTGGACGGGAAGTCACATTGACCACCACTTTCGCATCCACCCTGGTCAACTGTATGGAGCAGCCCAATTCTGTATCACCTCCTTCAGATCCAGCAATATCTATGGATGTGTTTCCACTGCCATCCACGGCATAACCTGTCATCATAAAAAGAGCGTTACGCTCTACGGAATGGTTGGGCATGTACATGACAAATGACTCCAGCTCATCGAGGGTGGTTATCTTATCCATATCATCCTCGGTCACCTCGAAGGCCGTTCCGGTACCGGGAGCCGTGAGATTGGCAATGCCCACTATGGTAGCACCCTGAACTGAAGGAACGGAAAATCTGACGGATCCGGTAGTAAGATTGCCCGTACCGTCCCAAGGGTGATAGTTCTCTATACCGGATTCTCCTTGCTGTGTTCTGGAGAAGAAAGCCAGGCGGGTATCGTCATCGGCATCTACCGTCGTCCATACACGGTTGCCGCCGGCATCAAAGACAAAGATATAGATATTGTCCACCGCGTTCTCATACTCCGGCTCCTGCTCAGCTCTTGTCAGAGGAATCTCCCTGGCCACTTCATAGCTTAAGACCACATTGACGGGCACACCTTCCTTGAAAGGGGCCGCGAGCCGCTCGTCAAAAGTACATCCGCCGAGGAAGACCATGCCGGCGGCAAGCATTGCTGTATATCGGATAATCTTTCGCATAACTTTCGTCTTCTAATTAAATGATGGAACATCAACCTCATATGAATCCCAAGGCTGGACGGTGAAATCCAGTACAATACCGACAGTAGTAGTAATCTGTGCCAGAAGATTGATCTGCGTGTTGCGCACGAAGAATGCGGTATTGGGAGCAAAGAGCATCTGACCATAGTCAACGCCCTCTGTTTCAATCCCGATGGTAAACGGGCTGTCACCACCGGAGAAGCTTGGATGTGTTGGATAGAAATACAGTGACAGCGTATCGGTACGGCCGCCAGGCTGAATCTCTTCAATATTGGGATAGAGGTACTCCTTTCCGTCATAGAGAGTCGCATCCGGGACATCCAGGGTTGTCTCGCGGAACATATAGTAACGGTCAGCGAAGAATTCCCCGAAAGACACTTTCTTTAAAGAAATAGAAGATTTTGTCGTGTTCTCGACTACCAGGGCCAGTTTGACCACCGAGCGGAAGAGTTCGATCTCAATATTCTGGTCTCCGGTGATATTCTCAGTGGTGTATCCTGACATAGGCAGACCGTTATCCACTATATTACGTCCGGTACAGGGAAAATACTGACGGCTCTCATCTTTGAACAGGAGCTTGCGGCGGCCGGCGTTCTCCGGGCCTTCGATAAGGTTGACCAGGATAGTCTGGTCATCGTATGTCATGCCTATACTTTCCTCATTGGCTATGGCATAGAATGACATCTGGCCGAGAGGAAGATTGGAGATAGTGGTCTGATAGCTGGAAGCATTTTCGAGTCCTTCCACTTTCTGATTGTACAGGATCTTCCTGTCCTCCTGGTCCGGCGTACCGGAGATCACTATGAGTCTGAGAGTCTTGATCCCCTCATACTGGGAAGCATCAACATAAGCCTTGGTCCACGGACCGTCCTCGACATCCAGAGAGCCTGGAAGCCCTATGCTCAGGCTTACGGATCCGGTCTGGACTTCGGAGACCTGCTTCTGACACGAGGTGAGCAGGACTGCCGACAGACAGACCAGAATGCCAGATATCATATATACTGCTGTCTTTCTCATATACTAGAATATTACTGTATAATCTCTTTCGTCCCACTGTACCATCTCTACAGATAGGGTGACATCCGCCATGGCGAACTTGATGGTATAGCGGTAGTGGTGGCCAGGCTGCCAGACGGGTTCTGAAGGCAAGAATACGGTTTTGGTTTCCTCCGGCCCGTCGCCCACTGTATATGTCACGGTTACCTTCATCTCATTGAGACCGCTGCCGGATGCCGCCGGAGTCTGCGGGATGAGCAGCAGGTCCGGCAGGAGCGTCACCTGTTCCTGTGACGGAAGAGGGAATGTTATCCCGCTCAGATCCGCATCAAAGTCTCCGTATGGCTGATCAATTTCCTGGACTACACCGTCCTCGGTAGTCTTAGTGATGGGCTGCCACGCATCTTCCACGGCGTCATTGTAGCTGCCGTAAACATACATGCCTCCGAATGTAAGGGAAGACACCGTGACATTGTCATCCCCGGCCTCCGCGCAGACACTTACCCTGGAGAGCAGATGATTGAAGTCCAGGGCTACCGGACTGACATCCGGAGCGGATGAGTCGTAGGTACGGTCAGCCTTGGCCAGCATGAGGTCAGTGCCAGCCTCTGTACCGTCGAAATATGAGATATACACTCCGTCCTTCTCTATCTGCGCATCGTTCTTTGGTATGTGCAGGTCCACTCCTATCCCTTGTCCGAGAGTCCGGGGACAAGGATAGAGGGCTTCGAAATACCATAACCCGTCAGTCCACATACGGACATTGTCATAGGCCCATCCGGTGCCGTTGCGGTAGACTTCGATACCGTTCATCTCCACTTCCGAAAGCGTGGCGGCGTCATCGCTGCGGTAGGCCCAGACTGCGAACCGGTCTATCTGGCCGTCAGTATCGACCGGAGCCTTGGTGACAACGGACGACCTGAAAGTGATACTGGCATCCCGCCGCTCCGTCGTCTCGACCTTGGAGCAGGAGGACAGTGCCGTCAGCAGGGCCGCCGCCGACAGCAATACCGGTATGTGTGAATATGCTCTCATCTTCTGATGTTTTAAGTTGCCCCGGTATCCGCCGGGAATGAGTCCGCCCTATCTGGCGATTGGGACCGGGAAGGGACATTCAACCCCGCCCGGCCGGTAAAATTAGATTTCGGTTCCTACAGGAACGTCAAGAGTCACATCTTCATCTGCCCACTCCTCAACACCTACTACGTCGAATACGATAGGAGTCAGGTCAAGGTTCTCTGCAGCAATGGTTGCCTTGTATGTGTAGATATATCCGGGATTCCAGACATTGCCTTCTGTTCCTTCAATATCAACGGAGAATTCACGGACACGGGTCTCATCGTTGTTAATGGAACCGTCCTCGTTGAGCTGAGCATAGGTTACATTGAAAGTAACAGTATAGCCGACAATGCTCTGAGGCACCATTACACGATTGACTGTCACTGTCTGATTGTCCTCATTGAGCACTACTTCAGGATAGTCAAAATCTGTCGGAGTTCCCCAATCAGACCAACAATCTAAGGGATACTGCCCCTCTGCAATCTCCCTGCCAGTAAATTTTCCTTGGAGATTGGCGTTAACTGTAATATCAGAGACTGTCAGATTCATACCATTGAGATCAGCTGCCTTGGTGAACTGGAAGTTAACCTGTGAGAGGATATGACGGAAAGTAAAGGGCACATCTTCAGGGACATCGGTGCCATTCCAGGACAGACCCTCAGAAGCACCTGCTGAAGCATATATCAGATCAGCGTTAATATGGTCCAAGTTCTGAAATGTAAATGAAAGATGATGAGTTGCTGGGTCAAACACCCTATCAGTAACATTAACCTCGTCATTGTTGTTGGAATAAGCTGCATACCAGTATTTCTCGTTCTCATTCCAGTAACGGGTAGGAGTATAGACCCACTCTGTTCCGCTCTTGGTTACTTTCTGGTTATTAAAAAGTGCCCAGTTGCCTTCGTAACCTCCGTACACATAAAAGGCCTCAAGACCGTCAAGTCCGTCTATAGACTTTACGGAACTTGTCACAAAGTTGGAGAAACTGATGGCCCTGCTGTCAGAAACCTCAGTAACTTCAGTTTTGGCGCAGCCCGAAAGGACAAGTGCGCCGGCTGCCAGAGCAGCCACAATTGCTTTTTTCATAAAACGTTTGAATTTAAAGGTTTGTAAATAATTTAATTATTTTGATTGTTACCATTATTATCACATTATGTCCGGCATCACATCTACAATTGGATTTCAATATCCTCGAAAGGGCCCCAGTCATCCACTTCGACATCGAAACCGCCTCCGCCTCCAAACTCTTTCTCATCGACTGTAAGTCCTGACACTATCACGACCCCTCCTCTAGGCTGATCCTGCATCTGCGCAGTAATATCAAACTCGAACACTTTTATACTTCCGTCAGGAAGCATCACTTCCAGATTGAGCCCGAATGCTCCGGTTTCCGACTCCGGTCTGCCACCCTCATAGTACCGGTCAGGGAAGTCCGGAACACCGAACGTACTCACTACGGCACTCACAACGCCCAGATCAAGGTTTATGGATGCATTCTCGAAAAGAACTGTCGCTTTCTCAGAACCGGTGCGACCGTCCTGCAGATATACCGACTGGGCCATACCCGCCAATGCGCCACGTGCCAGACGGACGTGCTCTATACCGCGCTCGAACTCATATACGATCAGATAACTGTACACCAGCGGTCTCATAGTAACATGCAAGTCCACAGATGTTGCATCCAACATTCCGGGAGCCACATAATCCTCCACCCATGAGCCATACAGCATGTCTGGCGAGCTTACCGTACTTTCGTCTCCATGACGGTCAGCATAAGTAGAGCGGGTACGTGTACGTGTAGAAGCCGAGGCCTCGGCATATGAATTAAGCCCACTGAACACGATATATTCAGTATCGTCATTGTAAAACAAGATCGACTGCTTACCTTGCGCCAGCGGCAGTATACCGCCTTCGCTTCCAAGATGTCTCTCTACAAACGAATCGTTTTCCTTATATACAAGAGCCGCCATACCGGATCCGGGCACCGGTCTCAGACTGTCATAGACAAAACCCGCCGGGCTGTCCCAGTTCTGTTTCCACGCCCTTCCATAGTCTCTTTCCCATTCCTGTTCCCATTCAGAGACTATATTGGTCTTCCAGTGGTCATGATCATAGCACAGTTCCTTGCGGCAGCCTGTGAGGACTGCGGCAGCCATTGACACCGTCAGGACCGTCCTTATCATCTTGCCATTCATCTTTCACCTCCTTTTTTATTGGTGTCCAGGAACCTCCATACAAATGCAAACTTCAGCTTGAGCGGTCCTACGTAGTTGAGCACCGATGTCTGCTGATAGACATAGTGCCAGGAGTCTCCATAGGGCATGGGGAGGTATTCCCTGTATTTTGTATAAAGGTATCCGAGACCTATGCCGGCCTCGAAGGACAGACATTTGGATATGGGGAACATATACCCATAGCTGATTCCGACAAAGCCACCCTCACCCTGATAACCGCGTGCCCCGTTCTCAAGGTCATACCACGTGCCGCCGGCGAACAATCCCAGATAGTGACCGTGCCACGGAGCCTTCGTCTTGAACCACCAGCGTGCCTCGGGGTAGATCGTGGATATCTGATAGTATCTGTGAGCGGGATCATTGCTCCACCATGCCACGGCTCCCTAGGCGGACACAGACCACTGCCCGTTGATCAGGTACTCCAGCTCCAGTGAGGGCATCAGGGCAATATCGGCCAGAAGGTTGGTCTTCAAGGCCAGACGGTAGTAAGGCTCATACTCAGGCACCGACGCAGTCCTTGCCAATGGTACCGGAACCGGCATTTCCTCCATGGAGCACACAACAGCAGGTACTGTCGGTACCGCCTTTATCACCGAAGCCGGCGGTACATAAGGCACATATTGAAGGACAACCTGCACCCGGCGTTGGTAAAAAAACAGATGTTCCATCATATATCTGTAAACCCTGCCTCCATTAAGATCTTTTATAGATTTAAGACGCCCGCCTGTCACTTTCCCGTCATCAACTATCCATATCGGTGTATCACGGATAATCGACAATGCCTCATCCGCGCCATCGAAAGCCTCTGCCCGTTCGATACTTAAAGCAAGGCCGTCCCAGTCGACTCCCATACCGACTGAGTCAAGCACGGGTGCCGACAGCAGGACTCCCGTACGCATCTCCATATACTCCACCAATGACTCCACCCTCCTGTGAGAGAGCCATTGGTTGAAAGTTGTCGTACCCTCCGGGGAAGCCGCACCTGTTACAGAGATATGGAATTGCGGCGTTCTCCCATATCTTGAAATCAATCCGCTTATGCTGTCGAGAGTCTTCTTATTGCCGTCAAAAGCGGGATCTATGTGTGCTTTATCCTTTTCAAAGTACACATATAAAGTATCACTGCTCATCGACTGCGCATAAGAGCACAGCGAAAAGAGCAAAAAAGACACTACCGAAAGCACTATCTGCTTGTTCATCACTTCTCTTCTACTGAAACGTTGGTTTAAGTTGCGCAAAGTTAATATTTTTATCTAAAGAAGTGTCCAATTTTGTAAAATATTTATACTTAGCGCTATCATGTCCGGAAAAATCCTGTCCATAGAGCTTATTCGTAGGTTTCTATTGTGCGCAACTTAAACCAACGTTTTATTAAACACACCGGGTGTGTTTATACGTGCATACCTCCAGTACTTATTTTGTAAGATACAACTTAATGAAGCGTATATGATCAGACAACTGATACTTTTACTAGGTTTTGCTATTTCACTTACCGGCTCAGCCGCCGCCCAGAGCATAGCCGTGAAAACAAATGTCGTGAGTGACATCTCTACCACGCTTAATCTTGGGATTGAGGCCTCTTTACACCCACGATGGACACTGGATATATCGGGCGGATACAATCCATGGACGTTCGCTGAAAACAGGAAATGGAAACATTGGATAGTACAACCCGAAGCACGTTTCTGGACATGTGGGAAATACGACGGGCACTTCTTCGGAATACATATTCTCGGTGGTATATATAATATCGGCAATATTCCGAATTCTGTCTGTTTTCTAGGAAGCGACTTCTCTCAGCTGGGTAAACACCGCTTTGAAGGATGGTTCGCCGGTGCCGGCATTGCCTACGGATACGCATGGATACTTAGCCGCCACTGGAACTTGGAGGCTGAAGTCGGCATAGGATGGGCCTATACCCGTTTCGACAAATACGACTGCGTAAAGTGCGGTCAGCTTAACGAGAGTAACGTCCCGCATCATTACATAGGACCGACCAAAGTGGCAGTCAATCTTGTTTACGTATTTTAAAAATCTGAGACATGGAATCGATCAAGAATACAATAAGTAAATTATATATACATATATATATAGGTATAGTCTCACTTTTTCTCTTTTCCCCAACTGCTGCATACTCCCAGCAGCAGACTGACACAAGAATTTTCATCGACAGTCTGGACATAAGAGCTACTGACGATTCGGTAGCCGTCGTGATGGAGTTGGACTTCTCGGATCTTGAACTACCGTCCAATCGAGCAGTATATCTGAGCCCCGTAATAAAAGCAGACGACAGCACTTTCAATCTGCCCCCAGTAGCTGTCATGGGACGACGGCAGTACTTCTGGTATCTGCGCAACTTGGACAAAAGTACCGTTACTGCATTACAGCGTGAAAACGGAAAGACTCAGAAATACAGATACCGTTATGCCATAGCCGTGGACAGCAAACCGGCCTGGGTAAGCATATGGCTGGATGAAGACTCCTGCGGATGCAACCGGAAAATACTTGCCGAAAGAAGCGTGGTGCTGGCCAACAGAGATTTCTCAGACTACATACCACGACTTGCATATATCAGTCCGCAGGCAGAAGTGCGCAAGACCAGACATGAGACCGGCACTGCCTATATAGATTTTCCCGTAAACGTGACCGAGATCCGTCCGGACTACCGTGCCAACCGTCAGGAACTAACCCGCATCGCTGCCTCTCTGGACACCATAATCAACGACCCGGATGTCATCATTACAGGCATCGCCCTTACCGGACATGCTTCGCCAGAAGGTCCATACGGACGTAATGCTTCCCTGGCAGAAGAGCGCACTCAGGCTCTGCTCCAGTACATACAGAAGAGCTACCGCCTGGACAATGCCATCTTCTCTTACGGATTCATTGCCGAAGACTGGGAAGGACTCAGGAAATTCGTAGCCGGGAGCGATATGGAGAACAGGGAGGAGCTTCTGACCCTGATTGATGACAGCAGCCTGAAGCCGGATGACAAGGAACGCAGGCTGCGCACTGAATACTCCGCCGACTTCCACTACTTGGCAGACAAATGCCTGCCTTCGCTCAGACACACAGACTATATTGTAGAATATACCGTACGTGGCTTCGATGTCGAGGAAGCCCGTCAGATTATATGGGAACGTCCTCAAAAACTATCATTACAGGAGATGTATGCCGTTGCGCAGACCTACACAGAAGGAAGCGCTCCCTACTGCGAGATCTTCGAGATAGCCGTCCGTCTCTATCCGGAAGACCCGGTAGCCAATCTCAATGCAGCCAACTCCGCTCTCCTCCGTGGTGATACTACTGCTGCCGCCCGATATTTGGAACGCACATCCCATAACGGAGAAGCCATGCTCGCCCGAGGTGTACTTGCCATACTGAAGGGCGATCTCGATGAAGCTGAAAAAATGTTGACCCGTGCTGCAGAGATGAATACACCCAACTCAGAATACAACCTTACAGAACTCAAGAGAATAAAACAAAATAAGTATTAATCACAGTAAAATTAAATTTTAACATGAAACTAAGATTTCTAACATGCGCGCTTTTCCTTGCAGCTGCACTGACTGCATGCAACAAGGAAGACAGAAAAGGGGCCACACCTTCCGAGGTAGAAGCCTACATGACACTGGAACTTATAGGACAAGAAGGAATGACAAAGACCGAAGGCGGTGAAAATGAAGCCGGTTCGTCTGAAGAAAACAAAATCACTACAGCTACCATCCTGCTATGCGATGCTGCCGAACACAAAGTTCAGTTCCTTCATGAGATACCGACCGGCCTTGTTCCTGTCACAGGTGGCGTACAGACGCCTGTATTCCCTGCCATCACAGGCTCTTATGAGGTATATGTCATTGCCAATAAGCCTTCCGGCTATACTATTTCCATAGGTGATGTCATCACATCAGAGCTGCTCTCATCAATCAGTGAAACCACAATGCAGAACACCTACGCCAAGGCAAACACTTTCATGATGTTCAATGCGAGCAATGCTTCTGACGACATCTGCGGAGTTCCCATTACCATTACAGAAGACAACATAGCCGAACGTCCGGCGACCTGCGATCCAATATATCTTGACCGACTCGCTGTCAAAATACGGTCCAAGATTGACGAAAACGGAATCGATATAACAGCGATTAACGGTGCTGACAACGATGATGCGTCATTCCCCGCCGTGACCTCCGTAAACCTTGAAGGATTCAAACTTGTCAATGGTGCGACAAAAGCCAACTTACAGCAAAAATGGCTGAAAGAAGCAAATGCACAAGGAACACACCCTTGGAGCAATACGCTCATCACTCCTGTCTTGAATGCAGGAAACAGTACTGGCGTTGCAGGTGAATACTACAATCATCTTTCTGACTTCAGGACGATCAGCAAAGAGGCGAGCACCGGAAACTACACTGCTGCAAAGGACATGTACCACACTATTAAAAACTATGGAAATACCTCCACCTCTCCCATCTATTGCATGGAAAACAACCCCACTTATATAAATAGCGCTATCACTACCGCCTTGAATGGAAACACGACAGGCTTGATATATCAATGGAAAGCAACTGTCAACGGCAGTGACAACATTGCAGGAACAAACAGTTTCTATGGTTACAACGGAGAATTCTATGCAACTCTCGAAAGTCTATTCAGCAACTACCCCGGACTGCTCGGAAATACATCCAACACTGACGAGACCTTTGTAGAAGCCTGCACCGCAGCGGAGAATGAGCTGGCGGCCGCTTATGCACTCAAATCATCAAGCGATCAAGCAGCCATGGAAGAGGCCATATCCTCATTCCGCACCAAATACAACGTAAAAGTCTATACAGAGGGTATTATGTACTATACGTACTACATCAAGGATCAGAACTACAAGCAGTTGCCTGCCGGTACAGACGCAAACACAGAAGAACCTTACTACTCGGTGATGCGAAATACTATCTATGACCTCACAGTCACAGCACTGAACGGCATCGGAACTGACATTCCGGGTGGATGGAATCCTGATTCCGATCCCGAAGATCCTGTAGATCCCACAGAAGTATATATGACAGTCAAGGTTCTGGTCAACAACTGGGTTATCAGCTCCGACGACATCATTCTGGAATAACCACACGACAATGCGCACACATACCCGCATCTACGGCTTACTCCTTTGTCTGTGCGCGGCTGCTGCTCAGGTCTTCTCATCGTGCATCAGAGAAGACTTGAGCGAGTGCGGCGTACTGGTGAAGTTCCGCTATACCCACAACATGCTGGGAGCGGATGCTTTCTGCCAGGAGGCGGACTGGGTGCGGCTCTGGATCTTCGACTCCCATAAACGTCTTGTGTGTGAGTACATGGAGGATGTGACACAGGTCGAGAACGGAGACTTCAGTATACGCATCCCGTTTCTATCCGCAGGAGACTACACATTCGTAGCATGGGCCGGAAGCAATGATTTCGAGGGAGCCCCCGCTTATTTTGAATTCCCCGATCTTCAGCCCGGCGACCCGATGACAGAACTGACCGCCCGACTTCCACGGACAGACGAAGGCCATCACTGCTACCCACTCAACTCCCTGCTCAACGGAAAGGCGGACACCGGTATCACCGGCGAACTGCAGACTGTTACCATGAAGATGATGAAGTGCACCAAAGATATCCGCATCATCCTCATGCCCCTGCAGGACGACAGAGAGATGACGGCTGAAGACTTTCTTCTTCACATTGAAGACATCAACGGCACACTGGCTCATGACGCATCCATATTCGGCACTGACAGTGTCATATACAGGGCCTGGCGCAAGGAAGTGTCCGTAAGTCCGGACAGCATCTCCAAAGCCTTCACCATAAACAGTGCGATGATTGCCGATATGAGCACCTCCCGCCTGGTTCAGGAGAACGAGCCGCGCATGATCATCACAGACACTGAAAGCGGCAACAGAGTGATGGACATCGATCTGACCTGGATTCTCACACTTCAGGCCATCGGTGAGCGACATCAGAACTGGAGCGATCAGGAATACCTTGACCGCCAGGATACCTATTCCGTGACATTTTTCATAGATATGGACACCAGAACATGGGCTCAGACGCGTATCATCATCAACGGTTGGGTCATCTCGCTGGAAGAAATTGAACTTTGAGACCTATGAAGGTAAAAAGATCCATATCACCGATATCACCAGCTGTGCTTCCGCTGATACTGTGCGCGTGCGCACTGTCGCTGTGCGGCTGCGCAAAAGATCTTTACGATATAGATAAAGAGACCGCGGACGGAAAAACATACGACTTTTCCGTCCGCATAACAGTATCGGACGAATTGACCAGGGGACCGCTGGACCCTGACGAGGATAATGGGGAATATACACTTGGCTTCACAGAAGACGAGAGCGCAATCAATACTCTCACCCTCATCATGATGAGAGTATTGTCCGACAAGACCGAAGTGTTCGAGAGTTCCCAGACCATAGTCATATCGGAAACCGATAAGACTGACGGTGCTTATAAAATCGATTTCAATCTTACCGGCTACAGCGGTATCAAGCGGTTCTACCTAGGAGCCAACATGGAACAGGAACATATCGGAGCATTTACTACACCTGACAGGATATTCGATACCGGCACCGGAACTGACGGGCACAACATAGTGGAGAAGCTGATGACTGTAAGTCCGGAAGACGGCAGCGGAAGCAACATAGTCATGACCGCCGATATCACCCAAAACGGTGGTTCCAGGGATATCGAGCTCACCGGCGATAATCCGACAGTAACAATAGACAATCCCGTAAAGCTTACACGCACAGTAGCAAAGGTGCTGCTGACCTGCACTCCTGACGGCAGTAACAAAAACTATGTCAATGCCGTAGACTCCAAAGACAAAGACCAGAGTGAGAAAACGGAGACAGGCTGGATCAGGTTCGACAATGTACGGTATATCCTTAACGTACTCAACCGCAAGACATATCTGGATTATAGAGTAAAATCTGACGGCGACGGCGAATGGCTCACGGACCCCAATTATAATATGAGTGACTGGATAGTATACCGTGGTGATGAGACCGGACGATACGGTCTCAAGGATCTGGACGCCTACCGCCGGGACTTCTGGTATTACGACACTCAGGAAATGGTGGATATGCTTACGGCAGAAAACGGCATACAGCCATGTACGCGCCGTACCGCCACTGTATATGATGAAAATAAAATCGGAGATAAAAACAGCAGCACACATTACACCGAAGGACTTTACTGCACCGAAAACATGATATACAAAGACATGACGTTCAGTAATGACCCTAATGGAGAGCTCTTCGAATCCGCCAACAGGTTCGTCACCACACACATCATAGTAGGTGCCAAATACACTCCAAAAAACATATGGACAGTGAACGGCAACGGGGAGCTTACTGAGAAGACAGCATCAACTGAAGATGAGGCCACCGGTATTCTGGACGAAAGTTTCACTTCAGGCGAATACCTGAGCGGAACTTTCTGGCAATGCACCGATGCCATCAAAGGGGATGACGGCACTATCCTATATGCGGAAGGTGACTATTTCACTTACTCCGGACTGGCCAGACTACTGCAAAAGCATCCTGACGCACATCTCAACAGATATGACGGAGGATGGGGCTACTACTACTCCAACATCGACGGGTCAGATGACGACAACGGTCACCTGACCTACGACGGACTGGAGCGATGGGGCGTTAAACGCAACCACTACTACATCCTGAACGTAACCGAAGTAGTGGCTCCCGGCTCGCCTTTTCCGGGCAACGAGCTTATGCGTATCCATTCAGAACTGGTCGGCTGGATTGACCAGGGTGGCTCCGAAATAGATATTGACATCCCGCAAGAATCAGAGCAATGAACAGATTTACTACATACATGACCGCTGTACTTACGGCTGTTCTCGGACTGACTGTCGCGACAGGCTGCACCATAGACAACAGAGAGCAGCCTGCTACGGATGACACCATGCGCCTGTACAGCGGCATCAACTGTGCCGGTGAAAGAGACGGGACCGGTGCCGTTTTTCTGTTCTGGGATTTTGGGGACTGGCTGGGCCATACTGAAGATCCCGTCCCTCTTCATGTCAAATATCCCGACGGGGACATCAATGACTACAGCCGTCCCGGCTCACCATATAATACTGGCGAGCTTTATCCGGACGGCAATCTGAGAGTTGTGGCCACCGGCTATGCACCGTCGTCTCTCGATCCACAACAAAGAGATGACGGAACCTTCAATTATGAGATCCTCATACCCGATGATGGCAGTGTATTGTGCAGTACAGATGTCCTCACTTCAATCAGACCGATAGTTGCCTCAGCCGCACTGCCTTTTGATCGCGCGGACGGAGAGTCCCTACTGTTCATGCATGCCCAGTCACAGGTGATCTTCAAGGCAAAACTGGATGAAGACATGGGTAAATTCATCCAGAAAGTACGGATAAAACTAGAACCGCCACTAGTGGGAACACGCGTCATATGGAACCGTGATAAGAGCATATACGGCATCGGATCTGAAAAAGATGACATTTCCGTTCCCGGTGCGGACGGAACCTACACTATCGTACAACAGGGAGACAGCCAGCTTTCAAAAGAAGATATTGTCGATATCGGCAATGCGTACATCGTCCCTGGGCAAACTTCGATCGATGTACTGATTACCGTTGAGCGTTCAGACAATGTCGAATTTACATCTTCCGAAGATGTCACCTTCTCTGTATCCCTGCCTTTTGAAATACCCAGAAACTCTGACGATCCCGATGATATCGACTTAGACGGTTCCCTGAAAACAGAGGACATACTGTATGCCAACGAATCCTACACCTTCACCCTCGTATTCGGAGAAGAAAGCATTGAGTTGACCGGCAACCGCTGCGAGTGGGAAAACGGAGGCTACCTGATAGTGCCCATCTACCCCACCGTTAACTAACTGACAAGAAATGATAAATACGCATTATTCTCACTTTCTCATCGTACCTGTCTGCGTCTCGGCTCTGCTGACTGCTGCCGGCTGTTCGCTGAAAGACAGCCCGTTCGTTCCGGGAGACAAAGCGGTGCTAAGTGCAGAGCGTTGCCGGCCCATAACCCGTGCCGAAGACACGCAGTTCGAAGTAGGAACGAAATATCTGCTGTTTGCGGCTGAGACCGGTACCGATGCCGTCCCTGACTGGGACACTGCACTGCTGTACGCTGCTGAAGGTACTGAACGCAACGACCACACTATCGACTACGGTACTCCGCTTACATACGGGGACAGCCCGCTTAATTTTTACGGAATTACTTACGGAAATACAACTGTCCCGGGTTCTGCGGAAGACCCTGCAGTGGCAATCAGCCGACAGCCGGGAACTCCTTCCATCACCATCAGCAGCGGAGACCCCCTCCCCGACCTGATGTACTCCAACAACCTGACCTTGTGTACAGTCTCCGACGGCTACCGTCTCCAAATGGACTACCGTCATGCCTTCAGCAAGATCAAATTCATGATTGTAAAGCAGGATGAGTCGGACAAAGACGAGGCCGACAGGAAACTGGATGATGTCACTCTGCAGAAAATAGAGATCTGCGGAACACATAAAAGCGGAATCCTGGGTATCGTAAACGGTTTATGGAGTTATCATAACGATGAGAATACCACCACCCGGACATATTTTGACTCATCGGAGCCATCGTCTCCAGAAGAGATGAAGATCGGGACGACAGCCGTCAGTGTCCCTACAACCGGAACAGGTATCAGTGACGGCCTGCTCATCTTCCCCAACCAAGACAGTCAAAATGCGCAGAATTCCTGCGAACTTTCAATCGCAGTTACTCTGTCAGGTCTGGAAGAGAGCCCCAAGACAGTCTCTTTTCCTCTCCGCAATGTCGATGAGACCGGGAATGATACCGGCCCGTTCATCTTCGAGAGCAATCACGAATACACTTTGCTTATAACCGTCCTTGACGATGACGTGCGCACTATCGCCATCGCTCCTCAGGTATACGAGGACATCATCGTTCCGCTAGACCCTCCTCTCGGTCAGCCTGTCACTTTCGCCAACCTGATGTGGATGGACCGCAACCTTGGAGCCACCAGCGCCGACTGCGAGAACGACTGGGAAAACACCCGGGGCTACTACTACCAGTACGGACGGAACATTCCGTATATCCTTGACACAGCAGCATACAATAACGCTTCATCGAAAGAACCCGTTTGGCCATTCATCTACACATACAACCAGCATGGGAAAAAGGTATACGGTAAATACGATGCCAGGCAATCGGTAACCACCGCAGAAGGCGAGACAATCCAGGTCCGTGGCAGAGAAAACATCGCAGTCAATCCCGGTGATAGCGGATTCTATCGATTTATCCTGGACCTAGGCAGCGGCACCTGGATGTACGATGATGTCTCCAATACAGAAGATGAATTTGTAAACACCTTCTGGACCAGCAGTGCTGAAAATCACCCCTGTCCCAAAGGTTGGAGGTTGCCGACCAAGGAGGATTTCGCCTCGTTCATGCCGGATATAACCCTTGATGCACCGTGGGATACTAGATTCCATGAGCCGCAGAGGTATAAGGGAGCGGTACTTAAAATGCAGGAGGAACTCGTATACGGTAAGATTGAAAACGAGCAAGGAGTGGAAGAAAGTGCGATATACATCCTCAAAAATCAAGGGACAACGGAATGCTACCGTATCAAGATCGTCATGAAGGAATCCAACATTAAAGGCAAATACTATTTTGAATTTGCATACTACCCCGGAACCCCTGAAATGACATTCATGGACCTTAAGACTCATGATGAATTTGTGGCCTCAATGACAGACGGGAGGTTTGACTGGACCACTCCCAGTTCCATAATGCAGGTACCTGCCGTAGGCTTCCTTCATCCTCATGGTGGAGATATCCTGGATGGTGACGGAGAGAATGCCATCTTAAGGACAAGCGAACACAGCGGCAGCGGCACCAACTGGGTATGCTATCTCAGGAACAGCTGGAAGTTCGGACTGATCAACAGCAGCCGTAAGGCTCTGGGCGACCAGATACGCTGCGTGAGAGACGTCAATGTACAGGAATAAAGACAGAAGAAATGATGAGACGTATACTACTAATACCCATTACAGCGGCATGCTTCCTGTGCGGATGCAGCCGGATGCAGCCGGAACAGAGGCCCGACGAAGTTGTGAAGGTCGAGTTCAGACTGCCTGACAGCTATGGTGTCCAAAGCGGTGGAGTGACCAAGGCGGAGGATGATCTCGGTCCGGACAACTGGCACGACATGCCCGACATGAACATATCCCTTCTGCCGGTAGGAAGCACGCTGTGGCTCACCTATGCCAGACAATCCGAAGACGGATATGGAAAGCCTGAGCTGCAGGGTTACGTAGTAGGGACCAATACAGGAGGCTTCAATACCCTCTATCCCTGTACCAGCACACTTGGTTCTGACGGCAAGATGCACATCAATTCCGACGAGATAGGCTCACCTCTCTACCTCGAGGCCGGCACCTACAAATTCAAGATGATATCACCGGCATATCCTATAGGCCAGGATCTGAGCATGCAGGTAAACAACGGTATGTTTTTCTACTCCACGGACGGGCGTTATAAGGAGACAAGCGCACTTCCGATTGAAATAGACCTGGAAAATACTACCGGTGGCGCTCAGTACATAAAGCTCAATCCGATCATCAGCCAGGTGGCCCGTTTCGACTTCACCATCAGTAAAGGAAAGGGAGTACACACATTGGAACCGCTGGAGGCAGGAATAGAGATCAGCGGTCTTCAGGATCCGGGAGAGGACGGCATCACATACAACTGGTGTTCTGAACACATATCCGACACTCTGGAGATGCGATACGGTGACAAACGTTCCTGGGCGAACATTCCCGGAGAGGAACTTAAGACTGAAAGCGACGGCAGCATAACCGGTGAGATAGGAGTACTGCCGACATTCGCCTTGGACTACTCCATCATAATCCTGATCAATATCGCGGTAAACGGAGTCCCCACCCAATACATGACCCTTCTCAACAGTATGATTCTGCTGCATGCCCACACCTATAGTATTAAATGGGAGATCAGTGTTGAAGAAGGCGTGATATCCGTTGTCACGTGGCAGAATCAATCCTGGAGCACAGACCTTAAGCCTGACAAAACAACTCTTGAACATGAATACAACTCACTGCACACACCATCTCTATAAATCCCTATGGCTCATATTGGCAGCTGTGTATGTCTGCGGATGTTCCGGAACAGAGCCACCTACAGCCGGGAACAGGAACGTAACAGCATATCTGTCCCTGAACAGCCTTCCCATAACGTCTGACGGTACAAAGGCTACGTCGCCGCATACTCCGGAAGTAGAGAACCTTATCAATGACATCTGGGTCATTCAGTACAACAGCCGTGGTATCCGTATTGGAGAGCCCGTCCACTACGAAAGATACGGCGAAGCCAGTATGACTGTGGAAGACTTCAAAATAGAGCTGATTGAAGCGCCCGGCAGTACTGTCTGCCTGGTAGTAAATACTGACGACGGCACTCTCTCCTGGCCCAATAACCTTCCCGCCTTCACGGAACACCTTCTGGACGTCAGTGTGACCAACGACCTCACAAACAAGGACCGTATGCCTATGTGCGGCTACTGGACCGGGGACGTAACCACAGACGGACAGGTGCTCTCAGTGCTGCTGTGCCGCATGATGACCCGAATCAACCTTGTAGTCGGTAACAAAACTGAAACTGACATTGAAAATCTTAAAGTCGAGCTTTTCAATATCCCCACGATGGCCTACACATACCCGCGCCTGAATCAGGAGTCCTTACCGGAGAGCGCCTACATCGACAGTTCTTTTTCAGATGAAATCACTGAAAGCCTGGCTGCAGGAGAGAGCCGCGAGTTCTACTACTACATAGCGCCCAACATCTGCACTGAAGAGAAATTTGCCACGAAAGTCATACTCACATCCGGTGACCGCACCTGGTCTGTCATTCTAGGCACGGATCCCCCGGAGACACCGGAACGCAACCACACACTATACGCCAATAATTACTACACGTTCACTCTCAATCTCACCGATTAACACAACCTTACCGCGTCCAGACATCCCGGCATCCGTCATCTTCTATACCAATACAAAAAGACTGGCCAATGTCTTTTGACATTACGGCCAGTCTCTGCTGCTATTCAAACAACCTGGAATCTGCTACTACCAAGTCTCGTAGAAATTCTCCATCTCAGCCTGGGAATGGAATGTCACTTCGTCGCCTTCGACCGTCACTCCGGCTGCCACTAACTTGAAAAACCAGGATGATCCGTCATTGTAGAATCCCGTAGACGTTCCGTAATAGTCACCTGTACGGGTATTCTCCTCTATATACTGGGCGAACGTACCGTTATATCCGGAATTCTCATAACGTCCGTAAAAATAATCGTACAGATTGTCCGGATAGAAGTCATCATACTCGCTATCCGTCATGACCGCGTATATGTACGGAGCTGTCTCATCGGATGGCTGGATGTCCACTACAAACTCTCCATTGGCCTCTCCTTCGATGGACAGATAGAATGTAAGTCCGTCGCCGGGATCTCCGCCCTGATCTTCCGGAGCAGTGAACTCTGCAAATTCATGATCGAGATAAGTCACGTCCTCTCCTGAGACAGCATATCCGATGGCAAATACTATATACTCCCCTCCAGGAACCAGACTGTACATATATCCGTCTACCCCCGTAGAGCCGTATTGACTCAGATACTCCACGACACTTCCAGGATAAGCCATGTCCTCGATATACATCGACGGCTCATACTGATAGTACATCGCCCAGTCGGCAACAGGCATCACATCATAGAAATAGGACGCCTGATCATCAGTCGGAGTCACCTGAATATACACTTCGCCCGCACTCTGCGGATATATGTCGAAATAGAAGCCCAGATCATGTCCGCCGTCATCGGGTGTCGAGAACTCCTCATAATCCTGGGTCGTAAAAGTAACGGCCCCGTTGTCGATATTGTACCCTATCGCAAACAGGACGTAGTCTCCGCCCGGCTCCGTCAGCACAAATGAGTCATAAGTGTAATTCTGCGTACCGATCGCGCCAAACTGCTCGAGATACCTGAGTATGGTCCATCCAATATTGGAAGCATATGCCTCGATTACATTCTGCGCGCTGCTCTGATACGTGTTATACCAGGCTTCGGCAGTAACGACTTCGTAAAAATATGCGGCGGACTGATTGGACGGAACAATCTCCACCTCAGCCTCCTGAGGTCCCGTAGGATTGATGTTGAAAGTAAACTCAAGGTCCGTAACGGCTTCCGGGTCAGGAGTGCGCACATCTTCCCGACTGACATCGGTCGTCATCAGGCCATCCTCATATCCGAACACCAGGACAGTGTAGTCATGTGACGGCACTATATTCTTCTCGTAAGTCATCGTCTCCTCACCTGTGCAAAGCGAGTTGTCCGTCACAAGTCCGAGCAGGAAACGTCTCAACGAGACTCCGGACATGGCATCCACGGTCTCCTTGTCCTGGAGTATAATGGCATACTGGTCCGAATTCGAGGGAACTACTGACACCACTATCCTGGACTGAGTCTTCTCGACAATACTTACGTCAAATGTATTGTCTGACACAGGAACATCCACGGACAAGACCACGTGCTCCACATCCGTAGTAATGCCGAGTGCGGCGTCAATACCTGCTCCCACAACATGGAACTCGGCCTCCGCATACTCGGTTATATCATAATTCCTGTTCCCGTCCCCTGTCATTGCAAGCTCGGCAAAGGCCGTTGCCGCATCACCGTAATATTGCAGATATGAAGCCAGCATATCCTGCAACACTGCCTCCGGCTCATTGCCGGCATCCTCATACACGGAGCCGGGAAGCGGCTCGAAATAGTAAGAGAGTTCCTTGTCCGTCGGAGATGTCCTGACATTCAGCGTAAACCGGTCTGTCATTTCAGCCACAAGGTTGAGCTTTGGAGTCTCTGCTTCCTGAGACAGCAGCGTAACGCTTATCTCCGCCCACTCAGACTCAACAGAGGCGGAGGTCGATACCGCCTTTACCTTAACTGTATACATGCTGTCCGGTATCAGGCCGTCGAAAGTAACCGAGAGACTTTCGGTACTGGCCTGTTCTTCACGGAACTCGTAAGTGTACATGTCCGCGTTCTCCACGGCCTCCCATGCCACCGTGAACGACGTGGACGTAGTGTCTGCAATACTTAGGACAGGCGTATCCAGCACCACGCCTTCCTCATCGGTATTACACGATACGGCAGCAGCAAGCACTGCCGCACACAATAAAATAGATCTTTGTTTCATAGTGATTTATGTTAATGTTTTAGTATTCATTCAGACGGAGTGGTCACCATCTCACCGTATGTCTGCGGGCTATAGAACTCGACTGTCTGAGTACTGTTGTCCATATCCACGCCCACAGCCATGAACATGTACGAGCTCTCAGGGTATATACCGTCGTTCCATTCATCGAACACCTTGTCCGTAACTCCGGTAGTGGCAAACATATACGCATATTCATAAGTCGTGATCATACCCATTGTCACATAATCCAGATAGGCGTTGATATCGGTACCGAACTCCTCGTAGTCGTAGTCAGGCATGGGTATCACGATATACTGCGCCTCCAAGTCCGAGGGAGTGACCACAGCGTGTATCTCCATAGGTCCCTGTACCTCTATAAGCCAGTCGAACGTAAGGTCCGCACTGCTTGATGCCTTGTCGGTTCTAAGCCTTACCGTATCGATGTCCGTACTGAGAGCGGTGTTCCATCCGAACACCATCACCGTATAATCGGTGTCAGGATCCAGAGTACCCTCATTGTACCTCATATCCAGATAGCCGCTGTACACATGACCGTCATTGATGTATTCGCTATAGGTATATTTCAGCAGGTCCTTCATGTCCTGCTCCGAATAGTCCTCCATGCTGCCTTCTATCATAAGCATCGACCATGGATCGTCATTGGAAGGATCCACACTGACAACAGCACTCGATACTCCCACATTAGACACGACAATGTCGAATGTAATGTCTGAAGGAGGAACCGGACCGGAGTAGAACATCGTATCCACAACCGGCGTGATACGGTTCAACGATTCGTCTATACCGGCAACCAGCATATAAGTGGACTGGTCATAGTTGTACGAGAAGAATGAATTGACAGTCCCGCTCTCGCCTATCATCTGCAGAACGCTCTCACCGAAGAAACTTATGTATCCGGCCAGTGCTGTCTCCCAGACATCCTCAGGATTGCCTCCGAAATCCTCCCACTGCACATCAGTAAAAGCATCCCTGTAGAACAGCATATCAGGATCATCAGGAATGACAGTATAGTTCATTACCATCTTGTCCGGTTCGTCCACAAGCTCGAAAGTAAAGCCGTTGCCAGAAGTCGCAGCACCAGGAAGCTCCACTATGACCTCCGTCTCCGGAGAAGCCAGGAACAGACTCGCATCCGGAGATGGCAGAGAAGCCACATACACCGTATAGGCATTACCGGCCTCAAGTCCGCCAAATGACAATAACGTATCCTCGACAGTTCCTGTCTCACCGGACCATCCGCATCTGTAGGAATACGATGCAGCACCGGTCACCTCCTCCCATACAATAGTAAAGGAAGCTGCATCCAGACTCTGTACTTCAACTACAGGTGACGGCAGGGGGACCTTGTCCACTATATCCTCTCCGCTATCAACGGAACAGGATACCACAATCGACACAGCCGCAACAAGCACGACTGCTCTCAATAATATAAACGGTTTCTTCATATATGATTTGTATTAGTTCTACAAATATACGAAAAACGCTTCTGTGATTTCAGAAGCGCCCGAATGCTATTTTTAACGAGTTCGACAATTTGTCGAATTTGAAATACGCCTGACTTCCTCCCTGTATTTTGCCGGAGTCATACCTACTTTTTTCTGAAAGAAGGTATAAAATGTTGTAAGAGAGCTGAATCCCAAATCCTGGCTCAGAGCTTTCAGAGGGATGTCCTCATCCGGGTCCGAAAGAGTCTCCAAAGCCTCCTCTATTCTGAACGAGTTGATATAATATATGAACGACATTCCTGTCTTCTCGTTTATTATCTGAGACAGATAAGTACGGTTGGTACCCAGAAGAGCCGCCACCTTGTCCCTGGTAAGATTCTTTTCCTTGTATACTTTGTCTTTCCGCATGAGTTTCCCGAGCCTGTCGAAAAGCTCCCCGCTCTTGTCGGTCAAGGGCCGTGACGGCTCATGCGACAGTACTTTGAGTTTCTCCTCGAGTTCCTCAATCCGTCTATTCTGTGCCTTCTCCTTGTCTGTCGCCTCCTTGTACTGCCGGGCTATCCTGGCATACAGACGGTTCTTGTGGCTATACATCATCCAGACCATTCCGAGAACGGCCAGCATAAGCAGAATGACAAAACCTGATACCAGCAGGGTGCGGTTCTTCCTGATAATAGTAAGGTCGCTCTGTTGCCTCTGGCGCTCATGCTTTTCCTTCTCGTATTTTCTGGTAAGCTCATTCAGAGTCCTTTCCCTCTGTAGGTCCTGCACCTCCTGAGAATTGAAATGATACAGTTTGAACAACTCCCAGGCCTTTCTGTATTCGCCCTGCCTGCTGTAAGCCTCTGACTCGGCCAGATACAGACGATGCAGAAAGATATGGTTGTCCGTGGAATCCGATATCCTGACACCGCGCTCCAGAATCCCAACTGCCTCATTATAGCGTCCACAGTCCAGCAGAAAATTGCCGTACGACAGATATATCGACACAGCCGCTGTCGTCGATGCAGTCCCAGAAGAGCCAAGAGCATCCACATAATACTTCTCGGCCTCGATGTCGTTACCTTCATCATGAAGAATATCACCATACAAAGCATAGACCTGAGCCTTGTCCGAATATCTGTCGGCAAGCCTCACCGCCTCACGGGCATACCTGCGGGCACTGTCCAGGTCTCCTTTGAGATAGAACATCATAGCCGAGGTACTTGAACCGGTGAATACCAGATAATCATTACCTGCCAGGCGTCCATACCGGTAAATCTCACGGGCATACGCCAGTCCTGATGTGTCCTGTCTCAGATTGAAGGTATAGACCAGATTGGATCCAAGCACAGCATAGTGATAATATGATGAACGCTCCTCCGCCAGTTTCAGCCCCTGAAGAAAATACTCCACAGCCTTCTCATAGTTCATGTCCCTGACAATGGAATATATCCCAAGACCGTTCAAGGCAGCATACACCGCCTGACACTCACTCTCATCACTGAAAAGGCTGTCCTGTCCATTCCACAGGCTCAGGCTCTCTGACAGATAGACATAGGCCGAATCATACTCGTCCATGGCCAGATAAGACTGGCCGATGTAACTGTCAGCCAGCATTTTCAACGACAAGTCCTGACGCATCTGCGCCGTACTGCGTAAAGCCACCGCGCTTTTCAAAGCCCCGGTATAATCTCCGGACTGCATACTGTGGATATACCCGTCCGTTACCAGAGTGTCCGATGAAATCTGAGCATGGGCATAAATCACGGAAAGGCACAACAATACCGTCACGGTCAATGACCGGAGACACTGCTGATTCCTAAGAGAGCGTACCGGCAAAACGGTCAATCCTCTCTTTGGCATATTCAAGAGTAACTTTGAAGGTCTTGCGTCCGCTGCCCGGCAGATCATACATGGAATCCATCATCACCGCCTCACAGATTGAGCGCAGACCGCGGGCCCCGAGCTTGTATTTCAGGGCGGTGTCCACTATCAGATCCAGCACAGAGTCCTCTATCGTCAACTTGACTCCGTCCAGCTCGAACAGATGCACATACTGCCTGACCAGAGCGTTCTTGGGTTCGGTAAGGATTCGTCGTAAAGCATCCCTGTCCAGTGGATTAAGGTATGTTACTATAGGCAGACGGCCCACTATCTCAGGTATCAGACCGTATGAGCGCAGGTCCTGAGGTGCGATGTAACGCAGCAGATTGTCCATGTCTATGTGACTCTTCTTCTCCTGGGCGCCATAACCGACCACACGGGTGTTTAGCCTCTGCGCTATCCGTTTCTCAATGCCCTCGAATGCCCCTCCGCAGATGAAGAGGATATTGGTGGTGTTTACCGGTATCATCTTCTGCTCCGGGTGCTTGCGCCCTCCGGCTGGCGGCACGTTTACGATACTGCCCTCCAGCAGCTTGAGCATGGCCTGCTGTACGCCCTCCCCGGAGACATCCCTGGTGATGGAGGGATTGTCGCTCTTGCGGGCTATCTTGTCTATCTCGTCTATGAATACAATGCCTCTCTCGGCCCTGTCCACATCGTAATCGGCGGCCTGGAGCAGACGGGACAGGATGCTCTCCACATCCTCGCCTACATAGCCGGCCTCAGTGAGCACAGTTGCGTCCACTATGGCGAACGGCACATTGAGCATCCGCGCTATGGTCCTGGCCAGAAGAGTCTTGCCCGTGCCGGTAGGACCAACCAGCAGGATATTGGACTTTTCTATCTCCAGAGCCGACTTCTCGGCATCCAGCACTTTCTGGGCCCCTGACTTCTTCTTTCCTGCCTCGGCCTTCCTGCGGCTGAAAGCCTCGCCTATACGCTTGTAGTGATTGTACACGGCCACTGCCAGGGACTTCTTGGCATCGTCCTGTCCTATCACATACTGGTCCAGAAATGCCGTTATCTGCTTTGGCGTTACATTAAGGGTCTCACATGAGGCCGACTTCCCGGATTCAGTTCCGCGATACTCATCGAACAACTCATCTCCGAATATCGAATGTACGTACTCCGATACCCTGAGTGCGCAGTCCACGCAGATAGAACTCCCACCGCCCTGCAGCAGCATCTCAACCTGATCGGAGGTACGGCCGCAAAAGGCGCATTTATCAACTTTCTTCTTATCGCTCATCGTGAGAGTATATTGTCCACCATTCCATATTCCAGAGCCTCCCGGGAAGTCATCCAATAATCCCGGTCAGCATCCTTGGTAATCTTCTCCACCGCCTGCCCCGTATGCTTGGAAAGGATGTCATACAGTTCTCCCTTGAGTTTGCGTATCTCGGCTGCGGCTATCTCTATGTCGGAAGCCTGTCCCTCAGCACCTCCCATCGGCTGATGGATCAGCACCCTGGAATGAGGCAACACCGAGCGCTTGCCCTTCGCTCCTGCGGCCAGCAGCACAGCTGCCATTGAGGCTGCCATGCCCGTGCATATCGTGGCCACATCCGGCCCTACGAGCTGCATGGTATCGTAGATGCCCAGACCGGCATAGACCATTCCCCCGGGAGAATTGATGTAGATCTGGATATCGGACGAGGAGTCCGTGGACTCCAGGAACAGGAGCTGGGCCTGCACGATGTTGGCCACATCGTTGTCTATGCCCACGCCCAGAAAGATGATGCGGTCCATCATCAGACGGGAGAACACGTCCATCGACGCCACATTGAGCTGACGCTCCTCAATGATGGTGGGGTTGATATAACCTGAATACACCCTGGCGTATGAGTCCAGACGGGCTGAGCTCATGCCAAGGTGCTTCACTGCGTATTTCTCGAACTCAGAAGCCATAGAACTACTGGTTCATCTTGCGGAGGTCTGCGGAACTGATCTCCTTGTTGTCCAAAGTAACTGTCTTGCGTACAAAGTTCAGAACTACATTCTCCTGAGCCTTCTCGGCGATACGGCGTCCCTGCTTGTCATCTGCCAGGATGTTCGCGGCATAGCCCTTGAGATGCTCCTCGGGTACGTTGTTCAAGCCGTACATTGCGAACTGGTAACGGGCCAGTTTCAAAGCCTCGGCGTTGACATCGTCCTTGGTCACCTCCAGCTTGTTGTCGCTCATGATGCGGCCCTCGACGGTCTGCCATTTGAAATCCTTGATGAACATGGGGAAGTCCTTGTCGATGTCCTCCTTGGAGAACTTGCCCTCATTGACCTGATACAGCCACCTCTTCAGGAAGTCCTCAGACACCTTGATGTCAGCCTTGTTCATCAGATACTCACGGGCATCCAGCATAAAGCGGTAGTCACTCTCCTGCCTGAACTCCTCTGTCATACGCTCTGTGACAGCCTTGTCGAACTCAGCCTCATCGTGAACCTTGTCCGGTCCGAAGAGAGCGTCGTAAAGCTCCTTGCCGGGCACTGCATCCACATAGTTCTTGATCTCCTTGACGGTCAGGTGCCATACAGGCTCCATACCTTCCAGTTCCTCCTTCTTGACGCGGAGCATGGCGGCGCGGTCGGCCTCGTTGGGGAAGGTCTTGACCACATCCACATCCAGCTCATCGCCGGCCTTCTTGCCCAGGAAGAGAGCCTTGGCCTCCTCGTGGAGCACGTTCATGGCGATGTAAGAGGCATCCACCTTCCTGTCGCCCTGGATCATGTCGGCCACTACGAAATCACCGTCCTTGACCTCGTCGCAGTTCTCCAGACGGGAATACTGCTTGTAGAGCTGCTTCTTGTACTCCTCTTTCTCCTTGTCATTGACGGGTATATTATAATAAGGTATGTGGTCGTCAGCCGATACAGTCAGGTCAAACTTGGGAGCGAGTGCGATGTCGAAGGTGAAGTCGAATTCCTCGCCGCCGTCGAAATCATTCTTGGCCTCAGCATCCTCAACTGGAAGGGGCTCACCGATAACCGTCAGCTTGTGCTCCTCGATATAGTTGTTCAGGCTGTTGGATATCAACTCATTGACCGACTCCATCAGGGCCTGTCCGCCATATACTCTCTCTATGAGGGACATCGGGGCCATGCCCTTTCTGAATCCCCTGATGTCCGCGCTGCGACGGAAACGGTTGAGAGCTTTTTTCCTGCTGTCCGCGTAATCTTCTTTTACAAAATGGAATGACAGTCTAATCGTCAGTCCGTCATTTACTAATTCTTTTACTTCCATATCGTTTATAAAATTATTGTCTCTTCGGTACAAGTGCGCAAAAGTAAATAAAATCCTTTATTTTACAAAAGATTGAACTGTATTTGACTTCGTTTCGCTATCTTTGTCTATTACTAACTTATCAACGGTCATATTATGAGAAAGAAAATCGTAGCGGGCAACTGGAAGATGAACACCCTTCCCGCAGAAGGTGCCGCACTGGCACAGAATATCGTCAATGCAACCGCAGAAGTTCCCTCGGACGTACAGCTCATACTTGCCCCTCCTTTCACGCATCTCGACCGCGTGGAAGAAGTCATCAAGGGGTCAGCAGTGGCCCTCTCGGCCCAGAACTGCGCCGACAAGGACAAAGGCGCGTACACCGGAGAGGTATCAGCCGCCATGATTGCCGCTACCGGATGCACATACGTGATCCTCGGACACTCCGAGAGAAGAGAATACTACCACGAGACCTCCGCTACGCTTAACAGCAAGACAGCCCTTGCCCTTGCCAACGGCCTGAGGCCCATATACTGCGTGGGCGAGAAGCTGGAGGAGAGGGAGGCCGGAAGGCATTTCGATGTAGTCGGCGCCCAGATCCGGGAAGTGCTGTTCAACCTGACTCCCGAACAGATGGCATCGGTAGTGGTGGCCTACGAGCCCGTATGGGCCATCGGCACCGGCAAGACGGCCACGGCGGAGCAGGCGCAGGAGATACACGCCTTCATCCGCAAGACCTTGGCGGAGAAATACGGCGGGCTCTCCGAGGAAATATCCATCCTCTACGGCGGAAGCTGCAAGCCCGCCAACGCCCGCGAGCTCTTCGCTCAGAAAGACATCGACGGAGGCCTCATCGGAGGCGCAGCCCTGAAAGCGGAGGATTTCATCGCCATAGCCAGGAGTTTTTAGGATGGAATACATCGAAGTATCTCTGGAGATCGACCCGTTCAAGGACGGGTATGCGGACATAGTCACTGCCGAGATCAGCGACCTCGGATTCGAGAGCTACCTCACCGAGGAGCCGTACCTGAAGGCCTACATCCCCAAGGAGCAGTTCAGCGAACCGCATCTGAAGACCGTGCTGGGCCTGATTCCCGAGACGGACTTCAAGGTACGCTATACCCTGAATCTGATACCCGAGCAGAACTGGAACGCCCTCTGGGAATCCTCCTTCGAGCCCGTGGTCATCGACGGACGCTGCACTATTAAGGCATCATTCCACAAGGGACTGCCCAGAACCAGATATACCGTCACCATAGATCCGAAAATGGCATTCGGCACAGGACATCATCAGACTACTTTTCTGATAGTCAGAAGCATGCTGCAATCAGAAAAAGACATTCGCGACAAACAGGTTCTGGACATGGGATGCGGCACCGGCATCCTCTCCATACTTGCGGCCAAGATGAAGGCAGCCGTACCGGTTCACGCGATAGACATCGATCCGGTAGCCGTACGCTCTGCCAGAGAGAACGCCGGCCGCAACAGAGTCGGAGACCGCATCAAATCTCTGTGCGGAGACGCCTCACTGATACAGGCTGGAAGGTATGACCTTATTATAGCCAACATCAACCGCAACATCATCCTCGAAGACCTGTCCACCTACTCGCGCGGACTACGTCCTGAAGGCAGGCTTATTACCAGCGGCTTCTATGTGGAAGACTGCGCTATGGTAGAAGCGGAGGCCGCACGCCAGGGGTTGGAGCGCATCTCCTCGGAGAGCATGGACCGTTGGGCAACCGTAACATTCAAGAAAATTTAATCCTATCAAGTCACTAATAACACAAACTCTGAATGAAAAAAATACTGATTTTCGCTCTGTCTGCCGTCTGCATTTTATCAGGACAGGCAGCTGTCACTTTTATCAAAGCCGTTCCTAAAGACCCGGATGTTCCTCTCTGGATGAGGTATCCCAAGATATCCCCGGACGGCAGCAAGATAGCATTTTCTTATCAAGGTGACATCTACTACGTGCCCGTATCCGGCGGAGAAGCCGTAAGGCTCACCGCTACTGACGATTATGAAAGTCAGCCGATATGGTCCAACGACAGCCGCACCATAGCCTTTGTCTCAGACCGCTTCGGAGGCATGGATATTTTCACCATGAGCGTCGACGGCGGGAAAGCCACCCGCGTGACCACGCACTCCGGCACCGAGACCCCTCTGGCCTTCTCTCCGGATGACAAATACATCTATTTCTCCGCGGCCATCCAGGATCCGGCATCCAGCGCAATGTGGTCCGCCTCATGGCTCACCGAGCTGTACCGCGTAAAGGCCACCGGAGGCCGTCCTGAGCAGATAACCGCGACACCCGTCTGCTCCATCAGCTTCGACACCGACGGCGAGTCATTCCTGTACTATGACCGCACCGGCAGCGAGAACATCTGGCGCAAGCACCACACCTCTTCGGTTGCCCGCAACATATTCTACTACGATGCGGCTGACGGCAGCCATACCCAGATTACCGTCAATCCCGGCGAGGACCGCGACCCGATATACACCTCCGACGGCAGGATGGTATTCCTCAGCGAGCGCGACGGAGGCTCATTCAATGTCTACGAGGCAGCAGTGGACGACGCTGAGAACGTAACCGCCCTGACCTCGTTCAAGAAGCATCCCGTGCGGTTCCTCAGCCGCGCCGGCAACGGCACCCTCAGCTTCGGCTGGCAGGGCGAAATCTACACCCTGGCCGAGGGAGGCAAGCCGGAGAAAGTGGACATCAGCATCGTCAACGACTACCTCAACCATCCGTCCACACTCCATCTGGGCAGCGTGTCCGAGATGGCCTTCTCAGATAACGGAGAGGAGATCGTCCTGCAGAGCCGGGGCGAGGTATTCGCCACCACAGGCGAGTACAGCACCACCAAGCAGATCAGCCGCACGGCAGCCGCCGAGGAGGGCATCACCATCTCCCCTGACGGCAAGACCATAGTCTACGCCTCAGAGCGTACCGGCTGCTGGAACCTCTACAAGGCCACCCTGGCCGACGAGGACGAGCTGCATTTCGCCTATGCCACCCTTATCAATGAGGAGCCCCTGCTCAAGGATGACGGCAACGAGCGCACATGGCCCTCGTTCTCCCCTGACGGAAAGGAAGTGGCCTTCATAGAGAACCGCAACATCCTCAAGGTACTCAACCTCGAGACCGGCAAGGTACGTCAGATCACCGACGGCACCCAGCACTACGGTGAGTTCCAGTACGACTGGTCGCCTGACGGCAAATGGTTCGCGCTGACCCTGATCACCAACCGCCGCGACCCGTACAGCGACATAGGCATCGTCTCAGCGGTTGACGGCGGCAGGATACACAATGTCACCAACAGCGGCTACATCGACCACTCACCTCAGTGGGCAATGGACGGCAACGCCATCATCTTCATCTCCAACCGACTGGGTCTCAGGGCACACGCCTCATGGGGCAGCCAGGACGACGTATTCATAGCCTTCATGAACAGGGAGACCTACGACAAGTTCAACATGAGCGAGGAGGAATACGCTCTCTACAAGGAGAAAGAGGAAGCGGCTGAGAAGAAGGCCAAGGAAGCTGAAAAGGCAGAGAAAGAAAAAGCATCCAAGGACAAGAAAGGCAAGAAGGACGCCGATGATGCAGAAGAAGAGACCGATGAGAGCAAGGACATCGAGATCGATTTCGCAGGCCTGGAGCACCGCATCATGCGCCTTACCCCCATGTCATCCACCCTGGCCTCGGCTGCCCTTACCGGCGACGGTGAGAGCCTCTACTTCCTGAGCGCATTCGAGGAGGGCTTCGACCTCTGGGAGCTGGAGACCCGCACCGGAGCCGTCTCGCTGCTCAAGAAGCTCAACACATCCTACGCATCCCTGGCATTCGACAAGGACGAGAAGAATCTCTACATCCTCGGCTCACGTCCCCAGATCATGAGCATGGCCGGCAAGCAGACCAAGCCGGTCAACTTCAACATGAGCATGGAACTGGACCGCGCGGCCGAGAGGGCCTACATGATGGACCATGTGTTCAAGCAGGAGGAGAAGAAATTCTATACCGACACCTATCACGGAGTGGACCTGAAGCAGCTGCGCAAGGACTATCTGCCGTTCCTGGAGCACATCAACAACAACTACGACTTCTCCGAGATGCTCTCCGAGATACTGGGCGAGCTGAACGTATCCCACACCGGTTCGGGCTACGGCGGACGCAGGGCCGAGAAAGTGACCCCTGCCCTCGGACTGCTGCTGGACATGCAGTATGACGGCGACGGTCTCCGCGTGGACGAAGTACTGACGGACGGCCCGTTCGCTGTAAGCAGCTCGAAAGTCAAGGCCGGTGTCATCCTGGAGGCCATCGACGGAGAGAAGATACTCGCCGGCGAGGACTGGTTCCCTCTGATCAACGGCAAGCTGGGCGACCAGGTGCTCTTCTCGTTCTACGACCCGGCGAGCAAGGAGCGCTGGAACGAAGTGGCCAAGCCCATCTCCAGCTACGAGCAGAACGAGATGCTGTACCAGAGATGGGTCGAGAGCCGCGCTGCGGAAGTGGACAGCCTCTCCGGCGGACGGCTGGGCTACGTACACATCCGCTCCATGGCCGATGACAGTTACCGCGACGTATACGCCGACATCCTCGGCAAATACAACCTGTGCGACGGTATCGTCATCGACACCCGCCACAACGGCGGCGGCCGCCTCCACGAGGACATCGAGATCCTCTTCACCGGAGAGAAATATCTGGAGCAGGTCATCCAGGGCACAGTCGTCTGCGACATGCCCTCGCGCCGCTACAACAAGCACTCAATCATGCTCGTGAGCGAGGACAACTACTCCAACGCCCACGGAACTCCTTGGGTGTACCAGCATCAGGGCATCGGCTCGATAGTCGGTATGCCCGTGCCCGGCACCATGACCTCGGTCAACTGGGAGACCCTCCAGGATCCCACGATGTACTTCGGCATACCGGTCATCGGATACCGTACCCGTGACGGTCACTATCTGGAGAACTCGCAGCTGGAGCCTGACTTCAAGGTGCGCAACAAGCCCGAGGAACTCATCGAGGGCCGTGACGAGCAGCTTGAGGTGGCCGTCCGCGAGCTCCTGCGCCAGATCGACGCCGACACTGACCGCTGGTAGACCGGCCAGGCACCTGCGGTACTGTATGCCGTCAGGTGCCTGCCCTTCCACATCAACGGGATGTACGAGCATATGACATTATCGTAAAAGGCTGGATAACAAGCCTTTACAAACGCAACAGATGGATTTCGGAGCCATACAGGGCCCTGAAATCCATCTGTCGTTTTTGTAGATACTTGATTTTCCGACAATTATCTTCTTACTTGATGCCCGTACATTCCGTTATGGCATATCAGTCCCGCGCATGACACTGCAAAATGCCGGACAAGCAGCGTATTTTTCAGAAAAATACTATCTTTGCACTCCCGTTACACAGGACATGCGGGCGTGTTGTAATTGGTAGCCAAGCCAGACTTAGGATCTGGTGCCGCAAGGCGTGGGGGTTCGAGTCCCCCCGCCCGCACAATTCGCAATGTGTTCTCTTTTTCATAACATGATTGTTCAACAGGCATCCAGCCCTAAATGGATGCCTGTTTTGTTTGACAGGGTGCTGCTGCGGTCTCAGAAAGGGAAGAGCAGAGGAAGGACGAATACCATGACGACACCCATTATGATCTGGAGGGGCAGGCCGACCTTGATGTAGTCCATGAAAGTATACTGACCGGCCGGCATTACGAGAGCGTTGGGCGGAGTGGAGAACGGGGAGGCAAAGCACATGCTGGCCGCCACGGTCACTCCGAAGAGCAGAGGCACCGGACTGACACCTATCTGCACCGCGCTCTGAAGGGCTATAGGGGCCATGAGCACGGCCGTCACAGTGTTGCTGATGAACATCGTCAGCAGCGAAGTGGTGAAATATACACCGGCCATCACGGCCAGGGGGCCGTAAGAGCCCAGTCCGCTCACAAGCGTACCGGAAATCATCTCGGACACTCCCGTCTTCTCCAGAGCCAGGGACATGGGAAGCATGGCGGCGAAAAGCACTATGGTCTCCCAGTTGATGGTCTTGTAGGCCGCCTCCACATTGCGGAAGCACCCAGTGAGTATCATCAGCACGGCGGCTATGAGCACGGCAGTCACAGGCTCGACCTTGATGAAGTCAAATACCATCATGGCTATCATGAGCAGCATTATGATACCGGCGACCGGTGCCTTGTAGTCCAGAGTCACTTTGGCAGCCTGCACCATCGGCTGGCCGAGTACGACCCAGTCGGTGTCCTCGCCTCCCAGGCGGCCGATATCCTGCCACGTACCCTGCACCAGAAGCACGTCTCCGCTGTGCAGCTTCTCCTTGCCCAGGTCATGCAGGATATAGTCCTTCTTACGGCGGATACCAAGGACATTGAGGTTGAACTTGTCCCTGAAACCGGCCTCCTTGACGGTACGGCCCGCTATGTTGGATGTCGGCATCAGCACTATCTCGGCTATACCGATATCATAGAAATCCAGCGAATTGCCGGAGCCCGAAGCCGCTGTCTCAAGAGAGTGGTCGTCCATCATCTCCAGAGCGAAGTCCGAGGCGAAACGGCTGACCGAGTCAGGCTCCCCGGAGACATAGAGCACATCCCCGCCCTGAAACACCGTGTCGGAAGAGGCCAGCTTCTGGGAGACCGTCTTGAGGAAGCGGTGCTGGGAGCCCTCTCCCCTGCGCACTTCCAGCAGATTGAGTCCGTAGCGGTTGCGCAGGTCCAGGTCCACGACCGTCTTGCCTATGGCACCGGAACCGGGAACGGCCTTGAGACGGAACAGATTGTGCGACAGCCCGTATTCCTTGACCAGCTGATTCAAGGATTTTCCGGCAGAGGACTTGTCGTCCTTCTTTCCCTTTCCGGAGAGAAACACCTTGGTCAGCGGAAGCAGCACCAGGATTCCCACAGCCACGCAGACAAGACCTACCGGAAGAAACGAGAAGAATCCCAGCGGCTCATAGCCGGCTGCAGTCAGAGTGTCCTGTATGATAAGGTTCGGAGGCGTACCGATGAGGGTCATCATACCGCCCATGCTGCTGGCGAAGGCGAGCGGCATCAGAAGGCGGCCGGAGCTGATCCCGGCATTGGCGGCCATGCTCACCACTATCGGCAGCATGAGGGCGACCGTACCCGTATTGCTGACAAAAGCCCCTATGGCGGAGGTGCACAGCATTACCAGCAGGAAGAGACGGGTCTCGCTGTTGCCGGCCAGACGCAGAAGCTTGGAGCTGATCATCTTGGCCAGTCCTGTCTGGAAAATGGCACCTCCGACGATGAACAGTCCGGCCATCATGATGACCACCGAGTTGGAGAAACCCGACAGTCCCTCCGCAGGAGTAAGTATATGAAATACCAACAGGGCAATAAGCGCACAAAGGGCAACTATGTCAGACCGGACTTTCCCCGACACAAAGAGAACAACCGAAATGCCCAGTATAATAAGAGTAATCAGCATCGCTCAACAGGTTTTAGGTTCACTACTAAGATAATTCACATACAAATATACGCAAAGACTGGCTGCAAAGTCAAAAAACTTTGCAGTCAGTCTCATTTTCATTCAGTGGCGGCAAACCTTATCTTGCAGACACCGATTTCCTGACCGTTCTGTTATCGGGCTGAAGTTTCACAGCCTTGATAGGCAGATTCTCCATCACCTCTTTCTTATCCACCGTATTGAAAGAGCTGTTGCGCAGAATACTTACGCTGCTGCGCTTTGGCGCATAGTAAGATCCGGAACCATCTTCAAGCTGCATCTCTCCTTCCCATTCTCCTTCCCAGGTATTGCCAAGATCATCGACAAAACTGAAAGAGATAATATACGTTCCGTCATTTTTGTTGGTGATATTGAGATCTCCGGATATGGCCGGTGCGAACTCTGTCACATAGCCATCACTTGTGAAACCTCCTACATAGTTGGTACCAAACAAGTAACCGCCGTCCATAAATCCTGTCATATACTCGCCGGGATAAAGTATTGTGACAGATGCTCCGGCCTCGTATGTTCCGGTTGGAATACCCTCCTCAAACGAGGTGCTCTCGGCGACTATCTCAGTCGTAAAGCCATCAGGACCGGAAAGCGGATTCAGACTGATCATCCAGTTGGCACCTCCCGTATAATAGTAATCTCCGTAGTAAGTCGCACCCCCCGACGCTCCTTCCAGATCCAGGGTATAGTCTCCTTCCAGTGTTGAATAAGGTCCGGGGATTCCCTGTATCTCCAAGTTTCCGGAGTAGCTGCATTCTATTGTATAACCGTTGTCGGTCGTAAAATCACAGGTAACAGTGTAGCCGCCCAAAGCACTTCCACTGATCTCCATAGCACCGCTGACAACAAATCCCAGCTGTTCCGTATTCGCATCAGGATAATAACTTACATATGTTCCCATCGGCAATATATCATAGTACAGCTCTCCCGGATAAACGGTATAATCCTCATAAGTGGCAGCCACATCGTACGTTCCGGGATTAAGTTCACCGTTATCCTTGAAAGGCATAAACATATCTACTGTCATTATGCTTCCAGGAGGCACCACATATCCCTCCATATCCACTTCCATATCTGTGAACTGCAAAGAAACCTCCATCACATAACCGTCATCGGCAACATAGGAGGCCAAAGCCGTACCGGCCTCAATATTCAGATCCTGCTCCAAAGTACTTCCCGTAGAAGGACCAGGCTCATCTCCACCCTCGTTATCATAGGATACAGGCCCCTCATACGTTACATGATGAATTATTCCATCCTCGTCCGTCAGAACGGCATCCATGATTATATTGCTGTCCTCATACTCGATTGTCAACGTTCCCTCGTTGAAATACGCCTGAAATACGTATGTGCCGTCCTCTGCTATACTAACACCTTTGGAATAGTCATAAGAGAAAGTCATATCCTCAGTCATACCCGGGCCAGAACCCAGATTATAAGTTCCTGCGGGAGGAAGGGGATTGTCCGCATCCTCAGGAGGCGCTGCAACATATATGTCAAAGAGATAATATGTACCGCCCGGCATCTGATATCCATCCGCATCAAATCCTATATCGGATATCCAGGTATAATAGTTATATTCTCCGTTATTGCCGTACGTCTGCCCGTAATATATTCCGTCAAAGCATTTCATATCATACTCATACCCACTTGCCTGACCGGCAGCAGCCTGGGTCACTTCCGCAGCCGCCTCGATCCGGCCGTCGCCATACTCGTATACCACGTTAATCTCAGCAGATCTCTCCACTCCCGTATTAGCAGCGGCAGTGATGGCAATAACTCCTGGATTATCTGCATTGAGCGTCAGCCAGTCCGCATCTGATGCGGCAGAGATCTTACCGTCTGCGGTCGGATTGACGATCTCGTAGGTCAGTTCAAAGTCACCTCCCTCTGCAGGAATGGAAGGAGCCGCGCCAAGCTCAATCTCAGGAGCCGCACCGGCTACTCCCTGACTGACTTTGACATCTGCTGTAACTTCCCCATCGGCACCATATGTGTATTTAAGGGTAATGAGACCGCTTCTGGAAACACCGCTTTCATTCGGTTCCGCCACAAATGTGACCAAGGTATCGGATGCAACTGTGAAATCAGTCATCCAGCCATCCTCAGAGTCTGCCGTCAGCTTTCCGTCAGCAACTGGATTATCAATAGAATAAACAAACTCACACTGGCCTCCGGCACCGGGAATGGTTATCTCGGCTGCATCGAGTGTGATTTCAGGAGGAGTCTCAGATACTATCTTCTCCTCACATCCGGTGACAACCGCAAAAGCGGCCACCGCGAGAAAAACAAGAATGATCTTTTCATAATATATAGTTTTAATGGATTAGAGATAAGCATTTATTTTGTCTCAAATATAAAAAAAAGATGTAGAAGAAACAAACTTCTTCCACATCTTTTTCACCTAAATTAATTTTTCTACTATTTCTTGCTGTCCATCAGCTTGCGGATGGCGCTGCCGAGTCTCTTCACGCCCTCGAGCATGTCCTCGTCGCTGACGTAGGAGAAGTTCAGACGCATGGTGTTCTGGCCTGTGCCGTCGCAGAAGAAGACCTCACCGATGACGAAAGCCACGTTCTCCTTGATGGCGACTTCGAAGAGCTCCTTCGCATCCAGGCCCTCGGGCATGGAAACGAGCAGGAAGAGACCTCCCTCAGGTCTTGTCCAGGTAACTCCCTCGGGCATGTACTCCGTAAGATACTGGTGCATCAGGTCTCTCTTGTGACGATAGAGGTCGATGGTGGTCTGAAGATTCTTGTCGTAGTAGCCTTTCTCCATATACTTGGCTGCCACTTCCTGATTGAGGATAGGGGTGCAGAGGTCAGCTGACTGCTTGGCCACGATAAGACGGCCGATAATCTCCTCGGGAGCAAGCACCCAACCCAGACGGAAACCGGGCACGAATGTCTTGGAGAATGTACCCAGCAGGACTACTCTCTCGGGAGCCATCGAGTACATGGTCGGATAGGACTCGCCTTCGTAACGGAGCTCCTTGTAAGGGCTGTCCTCGATGATGATGAGGTCGTACTTGCGGGCCACGTCGATGATCTCCTGACGTCTCTTCAGGTCCATGGTGACTCCTGTAGGGTTCTGGAAGTCAGGGATGGCGTAGATGAACTTGGGCTTCTGACCCACGGAGCAGAGAGCGGATACGACAGCCTCCGCCTCCTCGTCGTGACGGATGCCCACGGGACGGCCCTGATATGACCAGATGGCCTGAAGCGCACCCATATAAGAGGGCAGACCGCAGAGCACGGTGTCACCGGGGTTGATGAAGATTCTGGAGATCAAGTCAAGAGCCTGCTGGGAAGCGGTGGTGATGAGTATATTGTCGATACCCACCTTTACGCCTTCCTTCTCGTATTTCTTGGCAATCTGCGTTCTCAGAGCCACGCTGCCCTCGGTAGAACCGTACTGGAGAACCTGTGCGGGCTTCTCGTCCAGCAGTTCGTTTATTATCTCCTTGAGGTCGTCTACGGGGAATGTCTTGGCATTGGGGAAACCGCCGCCGAAAGATATAATCTCAGGCCTGTTGGCCACTTTCAGAAGGTCGCGGATAGCAGACCTTCTCATGCTCTTAGCATTGTCTGATAAAAAGGTTGTAAGATCAAGTGCCATAGTATTTCTATATTAATGTATGCACAAAATTAGACAAATTGTTATTAAAAGCAAAGCCAAACTTAAAAATTTTAAGCAAATCCGTACTTACGAAATATTTGCTATCTTTGAAAGTTTTCAAGATATATCTGCAGATACTATGCCAACACTGAGACTCACAAAGGAATTCCGATTCGAAGGGGCGCACGCCCTTACCGGATATGACGGAAAATGCAGGCACATCCACGGGCACTCCTATATATTATATGTCACGGTAAAGGGCACTCCCTCCAACCCTGACGGCACACCGAAGTCCGGTATGCTGATTGACTTCACTGACCTCAAGCGCATAGTCAACGAGGGCATCATCGACCGCTTCGACCACGCGCTCATACTCAGGGACACCTCCCCTATCGCCGAAGAGATAGCCGGGGCCTATCAGAGGGTGCTCGTCGTACCGTTCCAGCCCACATGCGAGAACCTGATACTGCACTTCGCGGACATCATCCGCCAGGCCCTGCCGCAGGGCGTAAGCCTGCACTCACTGCGCCTGCACGAGACGGCAACATCCTACGTGGAATGGTTTGAATCCGACAACGAATAAACCGGACGATATGAGCAACAGACTCTTTCTCATAGACGGCCACGCCCTCATGTTCCGGATGTACTATGCCTTCATCCGCCGCCCCATGGTCAACTCCAAGGGGGTGGACACCTCGGTCATCTTCGGATTTACCCGCTACCTGCTGGATCTGATCATCCGCGAGAGGCCGTCACATCTGGCAGTGGCCTTCGATCCCCCGTGCAGGACATTCCGCCACGAGGCTTACCCCGAGTACAAGGCCAACCGTCAGGCGGCCCCCGAAGTCATCAAGGACTCCCTCGAACCTCTGACGGAGATAGTACGCTCGCTCGGCATCCCGGTGCTCATGGTTCCCGGATACGAGGCCGATGACGTTATAGGCTCGATGGCCGGAGAGTGGAGCGGAAAGGGCTTCGATGTCTATATGGTCTCCCCCGACAAGGACCTGGGCCAGCTCATATCCGACCATGTCTTCCAGGTCAAGCCGGGCAAGAGCGGTGCGGAGGACGAGACCATGGACCGTCAGGCTCTCTGCGAAAAATTCGGCATCAGCTCTCCGGCGCAGGTGGTGGACATCCTGACCATCTGGGGGGATGCGTCTGACAATGTTCCGGGAGTCAAGGGCATAGGCGAGGTAGGAGCCAGGAAGCTGGTGGGCAGATACGGCTCGGTGGACGGGATAATGCAGCATCTGGACGAACTGCCGCCCAAGCAGGCCGCAGCCATGCGGGAAGCGGCGGATCATCTGGCCATGAGCCGTTTCCTGGTGACAATAAAGACGGATGTGGCCACGGGCTGCACCGAGGAGGAACTGCGCCTGGACATCCAGGATCCATCTGCTGCGGCCGGCCTGTTCAATCTGTACGAATGTCCGTCCCTGCTGGCTCTGCTTCCGGCGGTGTCAAACGGCAGCAGCGCAGCTCCGGCCCCGGATGAGGGAAAAGGGAACGGCAAAAAGGCCGAGTTCAGGTACGTCGGTGCGGAGGAAATATCTGCCGCCGCAGAAAAAGCCGGAATCGCCGGAATCGTCCTGTCAGGAGGAAAAGAGCCGGATGGAAAGGACCGCTGCTTTATATCCGTACCCGGAGAGAAAGACTCCCCTGCCCTGGTGTTCAAGACCCCGGACCCGGCCGCTGTACGCGGAATACTGGAATCCGGACAGACAATCAAGACCGGCTACAGTCTCAAGCAGTACATCAACCTGCTCAGAGAGGACGGCATAAGCCTGGACGGGCCGCTGGCCGACATTGAGCTGCTGCACTATCTCCTCAACCCTGAGACATCGCACCGGCCGGACATACTGGTCTCATCCTACCTCAGACTGGACCTTTCCTATTGCCGCTCCCATGAGACAGCGGACACCTCAGAGACATCCGAGCCGGACCTCTTCTCCGCAGCACCGGCTGACGACAACGGTGAGGGCCGGGTCTACAAAGCCTCAGTGGACGCATCTCTGATGGTTCCGCTGTACAGGGCCGTAAAGGAAGAAGCCGACAGGGATCCGTCCGTCGGAAAGCTGTACGAAGACATCGAGATGCCTCTGATCCGCGTACTGGCCGACATGGAATACAGTGGAGTACGTATAGATACGGATATGCTGGCCGCCTACGGCAAGGAGCTGGGCAAGGAACTCTCGGTCATAGAGGCCCGCATACGCGAGGAGACCGGAGAGCCTGCACTGAATATCTCGTCCCCCGTCCAGCTGGGAGCCGTGCTCTTCGACAAGCTCAGGCTGGACCCCAAGGCCAGGAAGAACAAGCGGGGCAACTACTCCACCGACGAGGAGACTCTGTCTGAGCTGAAGGACAGGCATCCGGTCATCGGCGACATACTCCGCTTCAGGGCCGTCAAGAAACTCATATCCACATACATCGAGCCTTTCCCCTCACTTATCGACCCCAGGGACGGCAAGGTACACACTACATTCAACCAGGCCCTGACGGCCACCGGAAGGCTCAGCTCCACCCACCCCAACCTGCAGAACATACCCATACGTACCGAAATGGGACGCGAGATCCGCAAGGCTTTCATCCCGTCCTGCCCGGACAATGTGATCATCTCGGCCGACTACTCCCAGATAGAGCTGCGCCTGATGGCCTCCATCAGCTCCGACCCGGATATGATAGAGGCGTTCCGGCAGGGTCAGGACATCCACACGGCTACAGCGGCAAAAGTCTTCAAGGTCAGCCTGGAGGATGTCACTCCCGAGCAGAGACGCAGGGCCAAGACCGCCAACTTCGGCATCATCTACGGCATCTCCGCCTTCGGTCTGTCCCAGAGACTGGACATCCCGCGAAAAGAGGCCAAGGAACTGATTGACGGATACTTCCAGCACTATCCCGCCATTGCGGACTACATTGAGCGCACCAAGACTGAGGCCAGAGAGAAGGGATATGTATCCACCATCTTCGGACGGAAAAGATACATCAAGGATATCAATTCGCGCAACGCCACGGTCCGTGGATTCGCCGAACGCAACGCCGTCAACGCCCCTATACAGGGCAGCGCGGCGGACATCATCAAGATAGCCATGAACCGGGTGGCGGCGGCCCTGAAAGCCGGAGGCTACAAGGCGCGGATGATACTCCAGGTACACGACGAGCTGGTGCTGGACACTCCGAAGGAGGAGGCGCAGTCCGTCATGGAACTGGTACGGAAAGAGATGGAGGGTGTAGCACAGCTCCAGGTACCGCTGACAGCAGAGTGCGGCTGCGGAGCCAACTGGCTGGAAGCACATTGACATACAAACCTGACAAGACGATGAATGACGACAACAGCATAAAAGGGCAGCCCGACGCTACGGGCACAACTACAGAAGAAAGCGAGCTCGCAGTAAAAGCCATGACGGGTGACACAGCTGCGTTCTCGGAGCTGGCCGGCAAATACACCGAACCTCTCCGCCTTTACATCCAGTCCATCTGCGCCAACGCCACCGACGCGGAGGACATCTGCCAGGAAAGCCTTCGGAAGGCATACCTGAGCGTATGCCAGTACAACCCTGAATATCAGTTCAAGACATGGATATTCTCCATCGCCAGGAACACGGCCATCGACCACCTGCGGCGTAGGAACAGCTTCACCACGGTCAAGCTGGCGGACACAGACGAGCCGTCCGTCGGAGAGCATGAGACCGAGAACTCTCCCGAGGACGAGATGATAGACGACCAGTCCTACGACCTGTTCATCCGCTCCATAGCCGCCCTGCCTGACAGATACCGCCGCATCGCCGAGCTTCGCCTGCTGCACGACTACGCCTATCAGGAGATTGCCGACGAGCTGTCCATGCCCCTGAACACAGTACGCACCAGAATCCGCCGGGCAAAAGCCCTGCTGGAAAAAATGATGAGAAAATGAACGAGGACATCATATTCAGATATTTCCCGGAGATGGACGGCAGGCAGCGGGAGCGCATGGCCATGCTGGGCCCGCTGTACAGCGAGTGGAACTCACGGATCAACGTCATCTCCCGCAAGGACATGGACAATCTCTACATCCACCACGTCCTGCACTCCATGGCCCTGGTACGTTTTATCAGAAGCAGCGGACTAAGGCCTGAGAGCATATTCGACGCCGGCACCGGAGGCGGATTTCCAGGCATACCCATGGCCATAGCCATGCCCGAATGCAGGTTCACCCTATGCGACTCGATTGCCAAGAAGATCAGAGTGGTCTCCGAAGTCTCATCCGCCCTGGGGCTGGACAACGTGACTCCGGTCTGCAGCAGGACTGAGGCCATCAAGGACAGAAAATATGACTACGTGGTATCCAGGGCCGTCACGGAACTCAGCAAGTTCATCCCCCTGACCCGCCACCTGTACACGGAAGGGATTCTCTACCTTAAAGGCGGAGACATTCAGCAGGAGATAGAGGAATGCGTCAAAAGGTGCCGCATCACCCCGGAGCAGGTCTCCGTACACAGTATTTCAGACTTTTTTGAGGAAGAATTTTTCGAAAGTAAAAAGATTATTTGCATTTTCCGGCAAAAGCACTAACTTTGCGCTCCATTTTACTGACAAATAATAGAATTCTAGAATATGAAACGTACATTTCAACCGTCACAGCGCAAGCGCCGCAACAAACACGGCTTCCGCGAGCGTATGTCCACCCCCAACGGACGCCGCGTCCTCGCAGCACGCCGTCGTCACGGCCGTAAGAAACTGACCGTGTCATCCGAGGATCTGTACTAACAGTCCACAAGTGCGCGAAACATAGAAAGCCCGGCTGGTCGACCAGCCGGGCTTTCTGCGTTAGAATTCAAAGTTCAGACCACCTGTCACATTGGCGCCTGGCATCGGGAAGCCGGCGTTGATCTCGTACTTCCAGTTGAGCAGATTCTCGCCGCGCACCCACACGGACATCCAGTCCAGGATGCGGAATGAGGCTCTTATGTTCCACAGTACGAAATCCTCCTGCACCGGACTGTCTCCGACCTGAGTGTAAAGTCCCGCCACATACTGCACGCCGGTGGACACATGCCAGCGGCCGTGAGTAAATAGACCTCCGACGTAGAGCTTGTGCTCCGGTGCGGCCACTACGGGATTCTCCATGTGCAGGAAACTGTAGTTGGCGTCCACAGACCAGTCGCGGGCGATACGCCAGGCCGCCTGGGCTTCCACTCCCGCATTGCGCAGAGCCCCGGCATTGACATTGTGCGGACGGCCGTCCACCATCTGCGTCATGATGAAATTGTCCCCGTCGATATAGAATACATTGACTCCGTATGAAAGCCTGCCCTCCAGCAGTTTCTGGGACAGAGACAGTTCGTACGTCCACATCCGCTCCGGCCTCAGGTCCGGATTCTGAGGAGGGAACATATACATCTCGCGGATAGTCGGATAACGGAAGCCCTTGCTGACCGAAGCCTTCAGCTCCATGGAGTGAGGCAGATGTAATGACAAGCCGGCCTGAGGCACCCACTCTACACCGATATGCGAATGGTGATCAATCCTTATGCCGGCATCCAGCGTGAGCCATGTGCCGATATTCTGGCGGAAATCCACATATCCTGCCACCTCGTGCTGAGCGATGTTCACGATATCCTCCCGCTCCCCCCTGCGCTCCCCTGCGACATATTGGTTCCAGGCAGAGCCCCCGAACCGGTACCAGTCCACCCCCACAGTCAGACGGTTGCCCCTGAACATCCTCACACTCTGGTATGCCGATATGCCCATCATGTCGTCATGAGAGTTGAAACGGTAATCCAGAGGCGACTCTCCGGCCAAAACACTGTATCCGTCGTTGATATGATGATCTCCCCAGTTGTAGAACACACTCAGGGCTCCGGACGTACCCTCATACTCGTTTTCCACAGCCAGCGAGGTCATTCCCCTGGTCACACTCTGATCCGCATCTGTCAGAGGGTCCGACACAGTACCGGGATTGGATGCGTTGAAATGTGTGACATTGACATCGGCCCTGACTCTCCAGTGCGGGGAAAAATCATACCCCAGCTTGGCATAGCCTCCGTACTGCTCGAATCCCATATCCGTACGGTGTCCGTCAGTCCGGTTGTACGAGGCGCTTACGATGCTGGAGAAGCCCTTGTAGCGCACCCGGTTGGTCACTTCGGTCTGGACTGTGTTCCACGAGCCGTAGCCCGCGTTGATATCGGTACGCACCCCGTCCTGCTGCATCCTGCGCGTGACGATATTGACCACACCGCCCATGGCGTTGGAGCCGTACAGCACCGAGGCCGGCCCGCGCAGAACCTCGACCCTCTCCGCCATCAGGGACTGATATGCATCCGATATCGGATGGCCGAACATACCCATGTACTGCGGATGCCCGTCGATGAGCACCATCACCTGTCCGGAACCTCCGCTCAGTCCGCGCATCGATATGGTTCCCGCAGCCCCGCCCGAGACTCCGTACCCCATGATGCCGCGTGAGGTGATGAAGAGGCCTGGCACCTGCTCTGTCAGCACCGGCAGCAGTGACGGGACATTGGAATACTCGATTAACGGACGGTCCACCACACTGACCGTCATGGGCAGATGCCGGATATCAGTCTCATTGCGGGTACCTGTCACCACCACCTCCGAAAGCGTGTCGGTCAGGACTTTTCCGGCAGTATCCGCCGGTTCCTCAAAACAACGGGCCTCCGCCCGGACAGACGCCGCCGCACATAAAAATGCCGCAGCCAGCACAAATATGTTTCTCATAGTGCAAATATAATCGTCTGTCCTGATACGGAAACACAGATTTTACCCGAAATATTACCAATTTTACCGAAAAGGCCGTGCCGGGGTAAGTTTTTCTTTATATTTTTGTGCTATGAAAAAGATTTTCAGGAAACCGTTCAGGGTCTCATTTACCAAGAACATACTGCTTATCCTCGGCATTCTCGTGGCAGGCTACCTGGTCGTCATCCTATCCCTTAAGGCCGTGACGCGCCACAATCAGGAGCTTACCGTGCCGGACTTCTCAGGCATGAGCCTGGAGGAAGCCGGAGCACTGGCCGAGGCCGAAGGCCTAAGAATAGACGTGACCGACTCGGTGTACATAAGAGGAATGGAGCGCGGAGCCATCTCGCGTCAGAATCCCCTTCCCGGCTCAAAAGTAAAGAAGAACAGAAGGATATTGCTGGTCATCAACTCGGTGACTCCACGGCAGTCCGTCGTGCCATCCGTTACCGGATATTCATTCCGACAGGCCAAGGCCGAGCTGATAGCCAACGGTCTCAGAGTGGGAAGGCTGATCTACCAGGAGGATATGGCCACAAACAATGTCCTGGAGCAGCAGTACAGAGGAGAGGACATCGCCCCCGGGACGAAAGTCAACAGCGGCACCGCCATAGACCTGATTCTGGGCCTCAATCCGGAAGACAGCACGACATTCGTTCCCAACGTGATCGGCTACAAATACCAGATGGCCACGGAGCTCCTGCAGGACAACTCCCTGAACATCTACAGCTGCGATTTCGACAGCACAGTATCCACATATTCCGACACACTGGAAGCATACGTCTACGGCCAGTATCCGCCTGCTTCCGATTCCATAACCGTCAGGACAGGCTCGGCAGTGTCCCTTTTCCTGTCCAAGGACATAACCCGAATACCAGTGCCCGATGACGAAGCAGACAGCACCGACTCCCTCTGAGCAATGGGATGACATAGAAGAGCTGGACGACAGCCCTGATTCCGATGAGGAACAGGGGATGTTCGAGCATTACGGCCTGACCGTAGACCGCGGCCAGAGTCTGCTGCGCATAGACAAGTACCTCACTGCGCACATAGAGGGCGCATCCAGACACCGCATACAGCTGGCCATCGACGCAGGCTACGTGAGGGTCAACGGAACGGCCATCAAGGCCAACTACAAAGTAAAGCCCCAGGATGAGATAAAGATATTCCTGCCTTACCGCCGCCGAGGCTTCGAGATACTTCCCGAGAAGATGGATCTGGACATCAGATATGAGGACGAGGACGTACTGGTGGTCAACAAGCCGGCCGGACTGGTGGTACACCCGGGCTGCGGCCATTTCACCGGCACCCTGCTCAACGGCCTGGCCTGGTATCTGGGACGAAGCCAGGGGCCGGATGCACCGGATGACCGCATGGGCATACTCGTACACCGCATCGACAAGGACACCTCCGGGACCCTGCTGATAGCCAAGAACGACGATGCCCAGGCCTATCTGGCCCGGCAGTTCTTCGTCCACTCCATAGAAAGAAAATACACGGCTATAGTCTGGGGCGACATGGAAGGGGATTCCGGCACCATAACCGGTGACATAGGCCGGGATCCCAACGACAGGCTCCGCTTCAAGGTCGTGGAGGACGGCACGGGAAAGCACGCCGTCACCCACTGGCGTGTCATCGAGAGGCTGGGCTACATCACTGTCGTAGAATGTTCCCTGGAGACAGGCCGCACCCACCAGATCAGGGTACACATGAACCATATCGGCCATCCTCTTTTCAACGACAGCAGATACGGAGGGGACAGAATACTCAAGGGCACCCTTTACTCAAAATACCGGCAGTTCATAGACAACTGCTTCGAGATTCTTCCGCGTCAGGCCCTCCACGCCGGCACCATAGGATTTATACACCCGCGTACTCACGAAAAAATCTCCGTCAGCAGCGGACTGCCGGCTGACATGACCGCGCTGATAGAGAAGTTCCGTAACTTTGTCAGCAGCCGACAGGCCTAACGCCTATGAGGAGGAGGTCCTCCGGGGCCGCGTCTCATACCGCCGCCCATCATCTTGTCGAAATTGCCGAAACGATAGACAAGGCTTATGATAAAATACTGCCCGAGGGTATTGTTGTAGGTATCCTCGATATAGTTGTCGGTGGTATTGCGGTAATTGTTCCTGGACTGATTGAGTATATCGTAGACCTTCAGGCGCAGGGTCATCTTGTTTTTGAGGAGCTGCTGGGATATCTCCGCATTCCATGTCAGACTGGGCTCACCGAATCCCTCGTCATAACCTATGTAATAGTTATATCTCGCATCGGTGGCTATCTCCATACCCCAGGGCAAAGTAGCCGTCACCTCGGCGAATACCGAGTTGTCCCATGTATCGGAACGGGCCCGCGAGGCGATCTCGTACCACGCCTTGCGGTATGAGGCGCGGGCTCCGAGACGGGTCTCCAGATAATCGTTCCTGTAGACGAACGTCAGATTCTCCATCACTGAAAGGGTCGTAGTCCTGCCAGCGATAAGGTCGTCCATTATCTCATCCAGAGTCGTGGCCGTAGTATCGTTGCCGGTATAGGACAGACTGCTGTTGACAGCCGCACGGGTAAAGGACATGATAGAGAAACCGGACTTTGCTATCTGGGAATTGACCATGAACATCAGGTCTCCTCCTATGACCGGCCGGTCGGAGTTGATGGGAGCCGTGTACTGCACTCCCGAGCCGTCGTACCAGCTGGCGTTGATGATGTCGTCCTTGGTATAGTTGAATCCTCCCATCAGAGCGTAGGTGGAGAAGGTCTTCATGTCCGTATAGTCATAGTGCATCCTCAGTCTGTGCTGGAACTCCGGCTTAAGAGTCGGATTACCCAGGGACACATACAGAGGGTCCGAGTTGTCCGGCACGGGCATCAGCTGATTGACAGAAGGCTCTGAAGTACGGCCCCAATAGAACAGACGCAGGAACTCATTGTCCGAGAAGTTGTAGTCAAACCGGGCCGACGGAGCGAAGTTCCATACCGTATAGGAAGTATCCCTGGCCGCACCCATCTGTCCTACAGTCCGGGTAGTGGACGGCTCGGCATTGACTCCTATCTGAAGATTGTATTTTTCCTCCTGCTTCATCATGCTCACCTGCATCCTGTGGCTCAGGAAGGTGTTGGTCATACGGCTGGAATAGTCATCGATCAATCTACCGCTGGCGTTGTCATAAGTCATCTTCTCCGACTGATACTGCTGCCAGTCAAAGCGATAGGATCCCAGCAGGAAAAAATTCCTGCCCAGAGGCTCGGTATATGTCAGGTCCGCGGACACCGAATAGCTCTCATCCTTCTGGTCGTATCTCTGGTCTATCAGTTCCGTTCCGGACAGCACGTTGTCCGCATAAGTATTGGTCTCGGAATAGTTGGTACCGCTGTAGTCATTGTTGGACAGGGAGTAGTCCAGGTTGAGGGACAAGGTGCGGCCCTTGGCCTCCCCTATCTTCTGGCGCAGGAGCAACCGGCCGTTGGTTCTCCATGAGATACCGTCCGAAGATGACTCACTGCGTCCGTCATTGACCTTGCCGCTTTCGGAATTGTCCGTAGAATACTCGCTCATCTCATTATAACGGCTGCGTCCATAGTTGAACCGGGGACGGAAGAGTATGGAAGTCTTGTCGTTGAACTTATAGTCGAACACCACTCCGCCGCGGTGACCGTCGCTGAAGAAACGGCTGGTCTCGGAATTGTCCGTAATCAGGCTGGAGCCGTCACTGAGAAAGGTCGTCCTGCTGCTGCGCTCCTCCACGTCCCTTATAGAGCCGTTGTAGAGATAGTTGCCACCAAGTTCCCGGTCCCTGTCACCTCCGATGTTCATATTGGCGTTCACTCCGGCCATCCAGGAGGTCATGATACCTCCGCGGTTGCCGCCGAAGCCACGTCCGCGCATACCGCCGCCCATCTCGCTGTTCATGTCGTTGAATCCACGGTTGTTGGTGTTGTTGCCGTTGAGGATGAAGCTGATCTGATTGTTCTCTGTGAAGCGGCCTATCATACCCGAAGCCTGATAACGGGCTGCATGTTCCTCTGTCTGCAGGTCGTGTCCGCCTCCTGCCGTCACATTGCCGAACCATGCCTCCAGCATACCGGGCTTGACACTCAGATCTATGACCTTCTCCTCATTGCCGTCGTCTATGCCGGTAAACTCGGCCTGATCGGACTTCTTGTCCACTATCTTGACTTTCTGTATTATCTGCGCAGGTATATTCTTGGATGCCAGCGAGGGGTCGTCCAGAAAGAACTCCTTGCCGTCTATCATTATCTTGTTTATCGTTTCCCCCTGATACGAGATCGCTCCGTCACTGTCCACATCCACGCCGGGCAGCTTCTTGAGCAGGTCCTCCAGCACGTCATTGTCCGTGGTCTTGTAGGCCGCGGCACTGTACTCGATAGTATCCTTCTTGACCACTATGGGATTGCCGACGGCCGACACCACCACCGCGTCCAGCATCTCCACGTCCTCATACATATACAGTTCGCCGAGATCAGTCACAGATCCACGCACAGTCACCTGGCGGACAAGCCTGTTGTATCCCATAAGCTCCGCAACAAATACATACTTGCCGGCAGGGACATTCTTGATGACTCCAGTTCCACTGTCATCGGTAACCGCATAATAAGCACCCTTTGTTGTTCCATCCTTCGACACATACACTGCGGCAAAAGGGACCGGCTCCCGCGATATGGAATCGGTGAGCCTCAACTTCACTGTACAATCTCCTTTCTGTTGCGCCATTAGACCTGCGGCTGACATCACCGTCAGGATGACGATAAGGAGTATATGTCTATACGTCATCTTGTGTCTGATCTTTTAAAACGTTGTTTTGACAATTATCCTTTGCGATAGTTTAACCACGGCTCAATTTCCCGTCTCCATGTCTGATCCTGTCGGGATGAGAGCGGAGAAATTTCTCCCACGAAGTGGATGTCTCTGTATCGGCCAGAGGATTGACCAGCTGATAGAAATGACACAGGGCAATGGCCAGTGCATCCGATGCGTCCAGAAACTCCGGCCTGAGCTCCGTTGCCAAAGTCCTGGACAGGATCAGGGCCACCTGCTCCTTTGAGGCAGCACCCTGACCGGTGACAGCCATCTTGACCTTCCGGGGAGCATACTCGAAGATAGGGACATTGGCCGCAATGGCAGCCGCAATGGCAGCACCCTGGGCCCGTCCCAGCTTCAGCATGACCTGCGGATTCTTTCCATAGAAAGGGGCCTCGACCGCCACGTCATCCGGGGTATATCTGGAGATAATCCCGCTGACTTCCGTAAATATGGTATTGAGCTTCGCGAAATGATCCTTCTCCTTCCGCAGGTCCACCACCCCCATGTCCACATAGTGGACCTTACGTCTGTCTGCAAGAATGACCCCGTAACCAAGTATCATGGTTCCGGGGTCTATTCCCAATATCACCCTCTGAGCGTCATTCATCGGACTCAGTCTATCCGGATGAAGCGGGTATATTCCTGCAGCACTTTAGGGATGTTGATACCGTCAGGAGTCTGGTTGTTCTCAAGCAGGGCGGCCACTATCCTGGGCAGTGCCAGAGAGCTGCCGTTGAGAGTGTGGGCCAGATTGATCTTGCCCTCGCCGTCCTTGTATCTGAGTTTAAGCCTGTTGGCCTGATACGACTTGAAGTTGGACACCGAGCTGACCTCCAGCCACCTCTGCTGGGCCGCCGAGAACACCTCGAAATCGTAGGTGATGGCCGACGTGAAGCTCATATCGCCGCCGCACAGACGGACTATGCGGTAAGGCAGTCCGAGAGACTTCACAAGCCGCTCTACATGGAGCACCATCTCGTTGAGAGCCCGCTCCGATGCATCGGGAAGCGAGAGCTGCACTATCTCCACCTTGTCAAACTGATGCAGGCGGTTCAGTCCGCGCACGTCCTTGCCGTATGAGCCGGCCTCCCTTCTGAAGCAGGGGGTATAGGCCGTCATCTTCACGGGGAAGTCGGACTCACTCAGGATGGTATCCCTGTAGATATTGGTCACGGGCACCTCGGCTGTAGGCACCATGTAGAATTTGTCCAGCGAGACAAAATACATCTGTCCCTCCTTGTCCGGCAACTGGCCGGTACCGAAGCCCGACGCCTCATTGACCAGAATAGGAGGCTCTATCTCCATATAGCCCGCCTTTGTGTTGAAATCCAGGAAATACTGAATCAGAGCCCTCTGAAGTTTGGCTCCCTTGCCCTTGTACACCGGGAAACCGGCACCCGTCAGCTTCACGCCCAGGTCAAAGTCTATGATATCATATTTTGAGGCGAGTTCCCAGTGCGGAAGAGCACCTTCAGGGAGTTCCGGTATCTCCCCGCCCATACGGACTATTACATTGTCATCTGCATTCCTGCCCGCGGGCACTATGTCATCCGGGATATTGGGCAGCTGCACCAGCAATTCGTCCTGCAGCTTCTGGCTCTCCTCCATCTGAGACTCTATCTTCCTGGAGTTCTCTTTCATCTGAGCCACTTCCTTCTTGGCCGCCTCGGCCTCATCCTTCCTGCCCTGCTGCATCAGGGCTCCTATCTCCTTTGCCTTGGCCTTCTGAGCCGCGAGAGCCGCGTCCAGTTCCGTCTGGCAGGAACGTCTTACCCTGTCCTGCTCCAGTATCTTCTCCACAATGGCGGATGCGTCAAAATTCTTTACCGCAAGCCTTTTGATTACAAACTGAGGGTCTTCCCTCAAAAGTTTAAGAGTCAACATCTGTCTATCATTTTTTCAAGACGCAAATATACGCAGAAGCCGAGTGCAATGCAAATGAATTTATTCATTTTACACTGCCGCGGCGCAACAGTATATGCGGCGCAGCCGAATATATGAATATAAAAAAATGAGCTGCCTTGACGGGCAGCCCACTTACTTTCATCTCCTATCGGTCATTACTCCGCGCTGGGAGGTATAATCGATACATAGGACTTGTTCTCCCTGGTCTTGCGGAAACACACCACACCGTCTACAAGAGCGTAAAGGGTATGGTCCTTGCCCATGCCTACATTGCGGCCGGGATAGTGCACTGTACCTCTCTGACGCACAAGGATATTTCCGGCTTTTGCCATCTGGCCGCCGAACAATTTGAGTCCAAGTCGTTTGCTGTGTGATTCACGACCGTTCTTCGAACTACCGACACCTTTTTTATGAGCCATAATCTGTCCTCCTGATAATTAAGCGATCTCGTCGATGAGAATCTGGGTTAAACACTGGCGGTGACCATTGAGCTTCTGGTAGCCTTTACGACGTCTCTTCTTGAATACCAGAACCTTGTCAGCCTTTACATGATCCAGGATGGTAGCCTTTACGCTGGCTCCGTCCACATAGGGAGCACCCACTTTGACCGAACCGTTGTCATCGGTCAGAAGCACTTTGCTGAAATCAAGAGAAGCACCCTTCTCGCCCTCAAGACGGTTTACGAAGATCTTCTTCCCTTTCTCAACCTTGAATTGCTGTCCTGCAATGTCTACAATTGCGTACATCTAATAAAATAATTTAAAAATTAACGGCAGTAAGCGGTTATTATACTTTCAAATAACTCTTATTCAGCAGCTTAACAACCTACATTGTGTATTTTGGGAGAGCAAAAGTAATACATTTCCTTATTTTTCCCAAATTAAAGGCAGAAAAATTACTTTTTTTCCTATTTTTGCTAAAGAGAATTATCACAGATATGGAGTCCCCGTTCACTCACAACACTATCGCCTCCGGAAATGATTTCCTGTCCCGCAAAAGAGAGGTCAGCCAGACAGTACTCAACATACGCAACAGGATCAACACCGTCATCTACGAACCGCCGAAAACAGGAAAAGATTCTTTGGTACATATGGCCATATCCCAGTGTCCCGGACTGTCCACGGCATACATCGATCTGCTCAGCATCGTAGACAACGGGGATCTGTCGCACCGCCTGCAGGCGGCAGACGGACACACCTTAATATATATAAAGAACTTTCAGAGCATACTGCGGCTGGATGACTGGAGCAAGGCAGTCCACGCAATCAGCCGGCAGATGCTGCGGGACGATGCGCCAGTGTATATCATAACCGGATCAGGCATCAATGCCATGAAGCACATATTCGAGGATCACAAGCTGATGTACCGCCAATACGAGCGGGTCAGATTCTCCGCGATAGACGAGCGGTCCGTCACGGAACATATAGTGCGGACCTTCCTCAAGGTCGGAAGAGTTGTCAGTCAGGAACAGGCCGAATATATCTACAACATAGCCGACGGTCATCCATGGTATATCTGGCAGATAGCCGACTACTGCTTCAACATAACGAAGGGCTACCTCAGCGGCAATGCCGTAACCGAGGCCGTAGACACACTGCTTTACACACATTCTGTAAGATTCCAGGAGACCGTGGACAACCTGAGCAGATATCAGATATATTTCCTCAAAGCCGTATTCGACGGCATATCCAAGTCCAGCTCTTCAGAGGTGATTGAACGCTACCGGCTCAACTCTTCAGCCAATGTCTTCCGGGTCAAGGAGGCACTGGCAAAAAAGGAAGTCATAACTGTCGACGCACCGGACACTCCCAGAATCATAGACCCGATGTTCCGTCTGTGGCTTGCCAGAAACTATTTCAATGAACAGCAATAAGAATATCATGAAAACACTTGCAGTGCTCTCCGGCGCAGGAGTCAGCAAGGAGAGCGGAATCAACACATTCAGGGACTCCGGAGGACTCTGGGAGCAGTACCCCGTAGAGGAGGTGGCCTCCATAGAAGGCTGGTACCGCAACCCCGGCCTGGTCCTGGACTTCTACAACGCCCGCAGGCGGGACGTACAGCACAGGGAGCCCAATGAGGCCCACAGGATAATAGCGGAGCTTGAAAAGGACTTCAAGGTGACGGTCATCACCCAGAACATAGACGACCTGCACGAGAAGGCCGGTTCCACCGACATCATCCACCTGCACGGAGAGATTACCAAGGCCCGCGGCGAGCACTCCCTTCAGCCTGTATACGATATCGGCTACAATGACATACACCTCGGAGACAAGGACAGCCGGGGCGAGCAGCTGCGTCCGCACATCGTCTGGTTCGGCGAGCCGGTGCCCATGATAGAGAAAGCCGCCGAAGTGGTCTCGCAGTGCGATATCCTGCTGGTCATCGGCACCTCGCTGGCCGTCTACCCTGCCGCAGGCCTGGTCGGCTACGTGCGCAGCGGCACTCCCATATACCTCATCGATCCGCAACCTATCGGCCTACACTACAAACATTATGTACAGATCCGTGACGTGGCCACTGCCGGCATGCGCAGGTTCAAAGAAATTTCAAAAAATTTGATTTAAAAGATTTTTATATATATTTGCGCCCGAAAATCACGGACTTAAATATTAATTTAAATCAAAAACGCATGAAAACACTTAAATTTTTTTCTTGTGCACTGGCCATCGTTGCTCTTCTTGCATCTTGTAAGGAGAAAGAAAATGGTACCGACACCATCCCCGAGGCCACATTCGAGATCGAACTGGATCTGGTGGACAACCAATTATTCATGTATGTCAGCCCATCTTCCAGTGATGCGGTTTACACAGCCGGCATTATTATGGAGGACGACTACGCAGCAATGGGAGGCAGTGACAACCTGGTATCATACATTGAAGATCTCGTAAACAGCGAAGGCGGATTATTAAGCGGCAACTGGTCTGAAGAATTTTCTGACCTGTTCTGGCAGACAAAGTACTATGCCTATGCCGCACAGATCAACGAAGGGGCTGTCATGGGAACACCTATGGTGAGGGACATCATGGTCTACAGACCTTTCGTAGAGTTCTCCCCCAGAGGTGCCATCATAGCGCCCCAAGCCATATCCGACAACGGACTTTGGGTTGTAGGATGCTCGGTTGAGGAGTCTTTCATCTATGATGTACGCCGTGACTCCATCACCCTTGTACCCAATCTGCAGTTTTATGACGTAACAGATGACGGAGTAGTATTCGGCTGCGGCAACCCCTATCCGGTCATCTATGAGAACGGCTCTGCAAAAGATATCACCTCCGTACCAGAAGGTGCTACTGAAAGTTGCTTCTTCTCCGTAACTCCTGACGGAATGACTGCCGTAGGATATTCCATGATTGACGGCAACAACATGCGTCCCATCATCTACGAAAACGGCACGCTGTCGGTTCTGCCCTATGACCGTGATCCTTCCGGAGCCGAAGCGACCATGGCCACAGCCTCCCGCATAGGCAGCAACGGCTACATCACAGGCTACATCCTCGACAACACCTACATGGAGGTGGGCTGCGCGTGGACTCCCGAGCACGAATACGATCTGTATACCGCGGATCTGATGGAATGGAACGACGGTTTCTTTTTCTGGGAAAATATCTACGGAGGACTGGAAAACTACATTTCCCCCAACGGAAAGTACATCACAAGCTGGAGGACCAATACCGGTGAGGACGGCTGGGCATCCGACATGTACGCCTATGTCTTCGACACAGATACCAGGGAAATCTACAACTCACCTGAAATATCTTACCGCCCGGACGCCGTATCCTCACAGGGCCTGCTTTTCCTGGCAGACCAGACCATGGGATTCTCTACCCAGCCATACGTTTATGACATTCACACCGACACTTTCTCGACTCTGGCCGACTACGCGAAGAGCACTTGGAATTACAGTCCGGAAGGCCTCACCATGCAGGGAAGCGTCATGGGTACTTCCGAAGACGGCAAGAGCATCCTTGTTGGATTCGCCGCAGACGAGACATACAAGACGGCTATCTACTTCCTTCCCAGATAACCGCTCAGACAACATATTAAAAAAAGAGGGTGACCCAAAAGCCAAGAGACTTTGAGGTCATCCTCTTTTTGTTGTATAGATCTCACAGGCTGTACTGCCGTATGCGGGAGAGTTTTTTAGGTGGGGGGAGCAATACAAACAATTACGGTTATCCTACTGAAGATAAGCGGGATAACCGTTGTTTTTATGGTAAAAGATTGTTATATTTGTAGTGCTAAAAAAGATAAACAGTCATTTACCATGGGAGCAAAGATAGTATATAAATCGTACAATCAGAACGACAGTCTTCTTTTTCCTCCTGCATTGGGGGATCTGATACCGGAAAACCATCCGGTCCGGACAGTCAGCGCAGTTATAGACAGGCTTGACATCACGGGGATAGAGTCTACGTACAAGGGCGGCGGGACGAGCAGCTTCCATCCGCGGATGCTTCTGAAGGTGATCGTGTATTCCTATATGTGCAACGTATATTCCGGGCGTAGGATGGAGAGGCTTTTGAAGGAGAACGTGAACTACATGTGGCTTTCCGGGATGAGCCGGCCGGACTTCCGGACGATCAACCGCTTCAGGAGCGAGCGGCTGTCGGACGGGAGGTTCGAGGAGGTGTTCCGTCAGGTTGTGCTGCTTCTGAACGGGGAGGGCCTGGTCTCGCTGAGGGTACAGTACATAGACGGGACGAAAATAGAATCGGTGGCGAACAGGTACACGTTCGTGTGGAAAGGGAGCGTTGAGAAGAACAAGTCGAAACTGGAGGCGAAAGTGGCCGCGGTTCTCAGGACGGCGGAGGAGGTCCTCGCAAAGGAGAATGCGGAATGCAGGGAGGAGGAGCCATGTGTGGAGGACCTCCCGGAGCGTACAGAAAGGATACTGAAGAGAATGGACGAGCAGGGGCTCAGCGACGGGAAGCTCCGCAGGAGCGTGGAGAAGGTCAGGGACGAGTCCCTTCCGAAGCTGGAAGAATATGGCAGGCATCTTGAGACTCTAGGGGAGAGGAACAGCTACAGCAAGACGGACCATGACGCGACGTTCATGCGGATGAAGGAGGACGCGATGCGCAACGGCCAGACGAAGCCTGGATACAACGTGCAGATAGCGACGGAGAACCAGTTCATAACCAACTACGGGATCTACTGGAGACCGACGGACTGGGGCACGCTGATACCGTTCCTTAACTCATTCAAAGAAAAATACGGGAAGCAGAGCGAGGAGGTTGTGGCGGACTCCGGGTATGGCAATGAGCAGAACTACGCGTACATGGAGGGAGAGGGTATGGAAGCGTATGTCAAGTATCCGATGTTCCACGCGGAGATGAAGAGGAAGTACGTCAAGAATGCCTTCCTACCACAGAACATGTATTACAATGCTGAGCGGGACTTCTACGTGTGCCCTATGGGCCAGCATCTTGAGCGTTGCGGGACGAGGACATCCGTATCAGATCTCGGATACAGATCGGTGCTCTCCGTCTATAGGGCCGTCAACTGCACGGGATGCCCTCTGCGTGGAGAATGCTACAAATCCAAATCCGACAGACGGACAATAGAAGTAAACCATAGGGTCAACTCATTCAAGCGTCAGGCGAGAGAACTCCTGACAGGCGAAAGGGGTCTGGCGCACAGGAGTGCCCGCCCTGTTGAACCTGAAGCGGTGTTCGGGGACATCAAGTTCAACCACGGCTTCAAGCGGTTCCGTCTCAAGTCGAACAGGAAAGTGAAGGTGGAGTTCGGTCTCGTCGCACTCGCACACAACCTCAGGAAATACTCGGCAATGCTCTCCGGCAGGACTGCGGCTCAGAGTCCGGCCTCTGCTACTGCATAGGCGGCTTGGACTGCCATATGAGGCAGAAATGACCTAAATATCATCATCAACAACACTCCGGACGAATAAAAAAAGAAATCGGCTGCAACCTGAAATATTGCAACCGAATATCATTCTGCATTACACAAAAGAAGCCGACCTCAAAAATCCTCTTTTGGGTCGGCCTCTTTTAATAGTAATATGTATAAAATTACTTCTGTCTGTTCTTGTAACGCTGATAGAACTTGTCCACGCGGCCGGCGGTATCCACCAGTTTCATCTTTCCGGTATAGAAAGGATGAGAAGTGTTGGAGATCTCGACCTTTACGAGCGGATAGGTCACACCCTCTATATCAATGGTCTCACGAGTATTGACACAAGAGCGGGTGATGAACACGTGCTCATTGGACATATCCTTGAATGCTACAAGACGGTAGGATTCGGGATGTATGCCTTTTTTCATCTCTAACTGTTTTTATTGGTTTTCGGGGTGCAAAAGTATACATATTTTTCTTATCCGCAAAACATTCTGCTTGTTATTTATATTTTATTTCCTAACTTTATCATTTAAACAATATACTTAAATATTCAAAATATGAAAAAAACTCTGATTATTGCGCTGGCAGCTGTTTTTGTCATTTTCAGTTGCCAAAAGCCTAATGAAGAAGATGACAAGCCCGACGGAGGGAATACTGAAATTGAACTGGAAATAACCGGTAATCTTGAGGTAACATCTCTTGCCGGGACTGCCAGCATCCCCTATTCTATTATCAATCCCGTAGAAAACGGTAAGATCTATGCGGAATCAGCAGAAGGATGGATCTCCGGTTTCGATTACGAGACTCCAGGCGAAATCACTTTTTACTACGAAGCCAACGAAGGCGATACCAGAAATTCCATCGTAACGATATCATACACTGAAGGAGATATTCTGTATGACGAAAAACAGATCAATGTAATCCAGGATGCCCCTGTATTTGAGATAACCGTATCTGATGTACAGCCGACATCAGCCCGCATAATATCCAAATGCACCAGCAACATAACCTGGACATCGGACACTGTCAGCAAAAAACATCTGGAATCCGTAATAGGCGGAAAGGAAAACATGCCTGAATACTTCTCCCTTCTTATGAAAGAAGCCATGTGGTTCCAATATGGATACGATAATTTTGAGAGTTTCATTGTAAACTATCTCTTTCAGGGGAACACGACAGATGACTGGATCTTCACAGGACTTTCACAAGAGACACAATACCTCACATGGGCTGTAGGTATGGACTATGAAGGCAACTATACCACTGAATTCTACTGGGGTCCTGAATTTACTACCGGTAAGGTAGAGATCGATGAAAAGCTGACTTTCGACATCGATGTTGAACCTAAGGCTGTTACTGCGGAACTTACCATAACACCCTCGGACATGTCTGTTTACTATATCGCGACCGTAATTGACAACTCCTGGTATGACGAGGGATACACAGACGAGAATATCATGCAACTGCTGTGCGACAACTACGGTTCTTACATAACCAACTATGTTTATAGCGGTAAAGTCGAGAACCTGACTGTCGCCAATATGAAACCGTCCACTGAATACTACGCCATCGCTTTTGCTGTAGACATCAATGCCTGCACTTTCTCCTCTCCGATGACAAAAGTAACGTTCACTACTCTGGACAGCGGTCCATATGCATCTGCCGAGATGAATTATTGGTGGCATATCGATGACCTGACGGCATACAACCCCGTATACGATAACTACCGCAATCCCAACCGTCCACTGCTTGTCGCCATTGATTTCGAGTTCAATGATGAGGCCGAGAGCGCATACTGGATAATCTGGTACGGCAATGTCACCACCGAGAAATACGAAGACGTATACCAGATGACTCTGAACGCCGGGCCGGCCATACAGTACAAGGACGATCCGGCACCCATCAACTATATGGCATATAACGAACCGTCCACGTTATGCGTCATAGCACGCGATGCAGATGAGAATCTTGGAGACATGTACATGCAGCTGATAACGCTTACAGAGGACGGAAAATCCACAGATTTCGGTCTTTTCGACCAGTATTTCAACGATCTGATGGGCGGAGCAGGCGTTCCTGGCAATATGGTGAAAAGTCCATGGGCATATTCAATGGAAACTGCCGGAATAAACGCGATAGGCGTTGGTGATATCCGGCAGTTAAAGGACAGACGCCGCTAACCGGCATATTCGATCTCACGCTTTTCGACCTTTACAGGGATTGCTCCGTCATCCTGCCAGGTAGTCTTCTCTATCCAGTTGCCGTGAGCGTCCAGCTTGTAATCGAAGCGGAGAACGGTTGTCCGTGCCTCGCCTGACATAGTAAGAGAAGAGTTGAATCCGTTGCCGTCATACTCCATCTTGGTTGACAGTTTGCCAAACAGCATATTGTCGGAATAGATGGAGTCCCTGCGGCCGGATTCATCATATTTCATCCTGAATTCACTGATTACCTTATCATTGACAGAATACATAATATTACCTGTAAGCAGACCGCGCTCATCGTAGAGCATCAAACGGTGTCCAGCAGGTCTGTTCACCTTGAAAGAGTAGCATACTCTTACACTGTCCGGTGCAAAATATTCGTACTCCTCATACTTTTTAAGGCTGTCCATTCCATCTGTGACCGTCATGGTACTCATACGGCCCCTCCTGTACGTGTAAACAGTCTTTTCCAACAAGTCACCTGATGACGAGACCAGCTCTGTTTCCTGGATCCGACCTGCCTCATCGTACTTTGATGTCTGCACTGAAGCCACTTCTCCTTTTCGATTATAACGCCTCAGCAATGTGGCATTACCATCCTCGTTGAACTCCACATAGATATTATTGGCCAATGGGTCCAGTTCTCCCAACCTGTAACCGTCTTCGGTCGAATCCACCTTGTAAGGAACTGACCTCAAGGATACAACTGCTCCTCTCAATTCGTATTTGGAAGCATCCGTCTCGACCGCTGGAGACCATGAAGTATTGCAGGATGTGAAAACAAGAGCGGACATCCATATAGAAACCGCTGCTGCTGATCTAAGATAATTTTTCATAAATTCTTTATAATTTGATTGTTAATACACTTGTATATTCTTAACCCTGACAGGCTGGTCATCATAAAGCATATAGCGGCGGGCTTTGCGGATCCATTTCTGCTCCTCGACCTTGATATGCTCCTTCAAGTCAGCCCACTGGACAGAACCCTCCACATATGAGTGCATCACAGTGTCACCCAGCACAGCCGGCAGAACCGATATATCCACGGAGACACCGTCCGAGACCAGCTGACGCATGATCCGCAACGCATGCGCGACCGAATGATACGGAACGCCGGGCCTGGGAAGCATCTGAAAGCCATAGCAGAGTTCATCCTTATAGCGTCCGAAACGTGGGGTAAATACAGTCCTGCGCAGGAAGACCCCCGCATCGGAGAACCCGGACACATCGGCCTGACTAAGGTATCGTTCCATATAGGGAGCTCCGAACTGTTCATAAGGCCGCGTCGTGCCCTCGCCGTAACTCAGATCCGTACCGGAAAGCAATATCATTCCGCAGTAAAAGGCGGATGTGAACAGACCCGGGACATCCGGTCTGGGCGGAATACTCCACGGCATCAGATACTGGGTCGCCGGACGTACCATATAGGAGATGATATGCAACGGGAACCTGGCCCCCAGCTCCGAATAGAAGAGGTTGGCCAGTTCGCCCATGGTCAGGCCGTGCCGGTGCGGAATCCCGTCACTGGCGGTACCCTCCACCCACCGTCCGCAGATATTCTCCCTGTCCAGAACATATACAGAGACAGGAAGTGTTCCGGAATCAATTACCCTGAATATGTCATGAAGCAATGCGGTCATGCTGTCGTACCTGGAACCTGTATCCTGATATTCCACTATCAGCGCATCTATGTCTCCCAGAAGAGCAGCATTCAGCGGAGCTCCAGTCTGGAGTGGAACAAACTCACAGTCGCTCAGCCCCATACAGGAATAATTCCCAGACAGGGAAGTAAAGTCCGCATCCAGTTCTCCGAAAATACCGGAGGCCGGGTAAAATATTTTTTTCAAATTCCCCCTACGGGAAAGGCTCTCAAAAAGATATTCCCCTGTCTCAGGGTTCCATGCGGACTGGTTGCACAATACCCCCAGCCGGCCTTTGCGCAGCACGACATCCTCCTGACGGTCCAGCGGGGTGGTTCGGAATGAAAACATACCTCTGTCAACCTATTATAGTCTTGACCATAGCCATGACATCCGAGGCAATCATCTCCGCCTTCGCCTCATCTTCCGCCTCTGAATAGACCCGGATAATCGGCTCAGTGTTGGAGCGGCGCAGATGCACCCACATCCTCTCCTTGTCAAAATCAATCTTGACTCCGTCGATATCGGTGATACGCTCGGACGCATAGGCATTCTTCACCTCCGCCAGCACCCTGTCTATAAGCGCTTTATCAGACAGTTCAATTCTATTCTTGGATATGGAGTAACGGGGAAGGGATTCCCTGAGTGCCGACACTTTCTTACCGGACTCAGCTATACTACTGAGGAACAATGCTATGCCTATCAATGCATCTCGACCGTAATGCAGGTCAGGCACTATGACTCCTCCATTGCCCTCTCCACCGATAACGGCACCGGTACGCTTCATCTCGGCAGTCACATTCACCTCTCCCACAGCTGCGGCGGTATAGGTGCAACCACGGGCCTCGGTCACATCCCGCAAAGCACGGGACGATGAAAGATTGGACACAGTAGGTCCGGGCCTTTTGGACAGCACGTAGTCAGCCACAGAGACAAGCGTGTACTCCTCTCCGAAGAAACTTCCGTCCTCACAGACCAGGGCAAGACGGTCCACATCCGGATCCACAGCTATACCAAGATCGGCTTGTTCATCAGCCACCGTACGGCACAAGTCCACCAGATGGGACGGAAGAGGTTCCGGATTGTGAGCGAACTGTCCGGTAGGCTCACAGTTAAGGCCCACACATTCCACACCGAGAGCATCCAGCAGTCTTGGCACTACGAGACCGCCCACTGAATTGACAGCATCTACAACAGCCTTGAAATGCGCTTTTCTTATAGCCTCCCTGTCCACCAGAGGATGGGCCAGCACGGCCTGTACATGCGCATCCGTGAAATCCTTCTCTACGTATGAGCCGAGAGAATCCACATCACAGTATTCAAAACTCTCATCATCTGCAATACGTACAAGTTCTGCGCCCTCAGCGGCATTGAGGAACTCTCCGTGCTCATTGAGCAGTTTCAGTGCGTTCCACTGCCTGGGATTATGCGAAGCCGTCAGGATTATGCCTCCGTCGGCCTTTTCAAATATCACAGCCATCTCCACCGTAGGAGTGGAGGCCAGACCGGCATTGACGACATCGATACCGCATGCTCTGAGAGTTCCGCACACCAGCTCATCCACCATCGGACCGGAAATGCGCGCATCTCTTCCAACCACCACTTTAAGGCGCCGCCCGCCTTTACTGCTATGCAGCATGGAAGAATAAGCTGATACGAATTTCACAACATCCAGAGGCGTAAGCGAGTCTCCACACATTCCTCCGATAGTTCCTCTGATACCGGAGATGGATTTTATAAGTGTCATAGTCTTTAAAGTTTATATTATTTCTACATCTTCTGTCTCAAGCCATCCCTGCCTTCCGTCCGAGAGCTCTATGCGGTACCACTCCCCCAACCTGTCAACGACGGAGACTTTTGTACCCTCATGCAGGATAAACAGGGACTGGTCCGCCGAGCCGGGCGAGCTCTTTACGCTGCTCACAGGCACAGTCACCACCGCCTCATCCTCTGACTCCAGTTCGGAGCGCAGATTGAAGGCAAACACAGCGGATATTATCGTCATCAACAGGGCTGCCACAGCCAGGGCGAAAGCTGTCTTGCGCAGTGCCGGCGAGCCCCCGAAGCGGAACAGTAGCACCATTACCGCCGTCACCAGGAACAGGACCAGCGCAATCCAGGCCCAGGCATCGGAGGACACCGTATCCCGGAACGCCTTTATCCATGTCAGCAGGATAAACTCCGGCACCTCGTCAATCCTGTCCAGGGTGTACTCCCGGGCTATCGCCAGGTTGACCTGTGCGTCCTCGTAGGAGGGATCCAGTTTGAGAGCCCTCTCATAATAAAGAATGGACTGTCCGAGACAATTGCCCAGCTTATAGTAGCAGTTGCCTATATTGTAATACAGTTCTCCGGACACATAGCCGTCCGCTTCCAGAGCGGTGAAGCTGGCCAGGGCCTCCTGATAGTTCTCTTCCGTATAGTCCTTGACCGCCTGATTCCAGAGCGAGTCGGCATCCTGTGCGGACAGCCATGCCGCCGACACTGTCAGGATGCCAAATATTATCATTATGCGTTTCATCTTTCTCAACTTTCTATATCCGATATCACTTTCTCCGCCTGACGGTAATGTGCTTCCATGGCCTCCGAGCCGCTGGACGGTGCGTAGCGTGCGTACTCACAGGCATCCAGTACCTCGAACAGGGATTTAATCACCGCCTCGTCCCTGCCCCGGGCCCGCAGTTCCTCCTCTATCCTCTCCCGGCTGAGTTCCGATACGGGAAGCATCAGTTTGTCAGAGATATAGCCTTCTATGGCCTTGTGCAGTTCCTCGTAGAACGCCGTATAGAGATTCTGCCTGAGGAAGGCGGAGGCAGTTTTAAGTCTTGCCCTGGCCACCTTCATGGCCTTGCGGTTACGGCTGCCGGCCACGTCCCTGCGAAGAGCGGCGCTTCTTACCAGATATACCCATGCTCCCGCAGTACACAGCAGTATCACTATCGGGACAATATAGATTACGGGAGTATCCACCAGAAGCCGGGGTTCCTTACGCAGGCCGGAGGGAGAAGCCGATATGAAGCGGATGTCCTCTCCCAGGCTCTTGACACTCTGTTTGTTGACTCCTGACGACACCACCGCCGCATCTGTCCGCTGTCCCTGCCCTACCTTCAGTTTCAAGGGGCCTGATGACAGTGTCCTGTAACGCCCGGAGGCTATATCATAATACGAGAACTCCACCGGCGCGATGTCATACTCACCGGGGACTCTGGGGATGAAAGGATACTCAAAAGTCACAGTACCTGACGCACCGGCATCTCCGGTCGAGACCTTTTCCGTCTTCTTCACGTCATAAGCCTCGAAATCCGAGGGGAATCTCACTTCCGGGGTACTGACAAGGTTGATGTTGCCTGTTCCGGATATCACCACTTTCAGAGATGCAGCCTCATGCGCGGCCACACTGTCGGAACTGAAAGCGGCCGACAGCCTGAAACTGCCCACACCTCCCGTAAACGAAGCCGGAGCCCCCGAAGGAAGAGGCGAGACCTCTATCCGCACCGGAGAGCTGGACACCCTCTTGCGGACTGTCTGATATGTATCGAAGAAATCGTCGAAGATAGACCTGGATGCCGAAGGCTGCGAGCGCACCTGTACGAGGCAGACCAGCTCTGCCGGATCGATGGTCATACTGCCCGTCTGCTGGGGCAGCAGCATGTATCTGCGCAGAAGAGCGGCGTTGTACACCTGGCCGTCATAATTCTCGCGGACGAAAGAAATGTTCTGAGGTGCGTCTATCTCCTGACTCCAGAAGCCGTCGAAGGACGGGAAACGGATGTCCTCAAACCCACCTATGGCCGAATTCTTAACGTACAGTTTCAGAGTAACGGTTATCGGCTCTCCGACCACCGCCCGCGTCTTGTTGACCGTCATACGGAGCATGATATCGTCTCCGGCCCGTGGAGCCGCACCCTGCGGGGCGGGAGCCGTGCCCTTGACTACCTCGACATCAGCCGCCTCAGTAGTGTACGTCTCCTTGCCTATCTTCACGGAAGCAGGGCCTATCCGGTACTTTCCCACTGCTGTCGGCCGCAGCATGTAGGTATAGATGCTGGAGCGGGACTGGGTGGTCTTGCCGTTTATCATCTGGAAATTGGAGGATGTGGAGGTCAACGGTCCTGCCAGCACCTCGAAGCCCTCAAAGGACGGTGCCTCGAAATCGGTCACACGGGCATCGCCGGTAGCCGTAAAGACTACCTTGAAATCCTCGTCCGAGGACACCACTGCGGGCACATCCACCGTAAACGAGTTCTGGGCGGCGGCTGTCACCGTCCCCAGAAGCACACATACGGATAAAAATAGATTTCTGCTGAATATTCTTGTCATCTTACCAATTTTTCTCCTTCTCTTTTGATTTCTGCTGCTCCGCCTTGGCCTTTTTCACCTTGTCCTGCGTCTGCTTTTCCTTGTCTTCTATGGCCTGGAGCATCTGCTGGGCCGCCTGAGGAGTTATCTGGGGCTGGTCCTGCTGCTGTTGCTGATTCTGCTGATCTTGATTCTGATCCTGCTTATTGTCCTGATTCTGTTGATCCTGCTCCTTATTCTGATCCTGGTCCTGCTGATCTTTCTGATCCTGCTGCTGATTCTGGTTCTGTTGCTGCTGTTGCTGTTCTTTCAGCATCTTCTGCGCATATGCCAGATTGGACTTGGTCTCAAAATTATCCGGTTCAAGCCTCAGGGACTCCTTGTACGCATCCACAGCCTCCTGATACTTCTTCTGCTTCAGGGCCAGATTGCCGCTGTTGTGGAAACAGTCCGAGGCCCTGGACGGAGAGACACTCTTGAGAGAGTCACCCAGTCCCTTAAGATACAGCTCCGCCTCACTGTAGCTTTCCGTCCTGTAAAGGGCATTGCCGAGATTGTACTTGGCGGTTATCGACGTGGAGTCCTCAACCAGAGCCCGCTTGTAGTCCAGTTCCGCCTCCCGGAACTCGCCTTTCTTGAACTCCCGGTTGCCTGCCCTGACCTCCGAACGGTCGCTCTGAGCCTGGAGCATCACTGGCGACGCAAGCATCAGGATGAGCACGACCACCATCCCCTTCCCGACCCCGAAGAGGCTCCTGCGGTTGCGGGTGTCCGATATCATAAACTCTATCAACATAAATATCAATGCTATGGCAAAGAAATACATATACTGCTCGTCATACTCCTCGAAGACCACCGACTGGAAGTCCTTCTCCTCCAGGCTACGGATCTCGTCAATCACCGGATTGAGTCCGAACTCGGTGTTGCCGGCCCTGACATAAAGTCCCTTGCCGGCCGAAGCCACCTCTTTCAGGGTCGCCTCGTCCAGACGGGTCACTACGATATTGCCGTCCTTGTCCTTCAGCAGCTCGCCGTCCACCGGTATGGGCTTGCCCTCCGGTGAGCCGACTCCGATGCAGAACACCCGTGCCCCCATATCCACCGCATCCCTGGCCGCAGCCACCGGGTCGTCCTCGTGGTTCTCGCCGTCGGTTATCAGGATGATGGCGCGGCTGTTCTCACTCTCGGATGTAAAACTCCTGATGGCCGTCCTTATGGCCTCTCCCATCGCCGTACCCTGAACCGGCACTGACTCCGTGGTGATGGAACTGAGAAATATCTTGGCCGAGACATAGTCCGAAGTGACAGGCAGCTGCACAAACGACTCTCCGGCAAAGATTATCAGACCGATACGGTCTCCCTGAAGCTCATCCACCAGCTTGGATATCGCCAGCTTCGCCCTTTCCAGACGGTTGGGCGAGTAATCCTCCGCCAGCATGGAGTTGGAGACATCCAGCACCACCATGATCTCCGCTCCTTTCACCTGCTTTTCCTTCAGTATGGCTCCCAGCTGAGGCCTGGCCATACCTATGGCAAAGAACAGCAGGGCCAGCGAGATGAGTGTAAGCTTCAGCCAGCCCTTGCGCCTGGGCACCAGCGGTGCCAGGGAGCTGACCAGGTCCGGGTCTCCGAAACGGGCTATACGTCTCTTCCTCCATCTGCGCATCAGCCAGTAGGCTATGTACATCAGTGGGATGAGCAGTATCAACAACAGATATAAAGGTTGTGCCAGGTAAATCATGCTATCCTCCTTGCTGCAAAAATTCTCAAAACTATCTCCAGCAGGAACGCGGCCAGGGCCCAGATGGCGAAGCGGCCGAACTCCTCGGTATAGACGGGGAAGGAGTCCACTGTGATCCTGACCTTCTCCATCTTATTGATCTCGTCGTAGATCTGCATCAGCTTGGTATTGTCGGTGGCCCTGAAATACGAGCCGCCCGTCTCCTCGGCTATCTGCCGGAGCAGATCCTCGTCTATCTCCACCTTCACGTCCATGACCCTCACTCCGAACGGAGTCATCACAGGATACGGAGCTGTACCCATAGCGCCTACACCTATCGTATAGACCCTGATTCCGTAAGTCTCGGCTATCTCGGCGGCTGTCAGGGGCGTCACCTCTCCCCGGTTGTTCACTCCGTCTGTAAGCAGTATCACCACCCGGCTCTTGGCCTGGGAGTCCTTCAGACGGGCCACGGCATTGGCCAGACCGTTGCCGATGGCTGTTCCATCGTCTATCAGACCGCATTCTATGTCGTTGATGAGATTGATAAGCGTTGCCCGGTCAGTAGTCAAAGGACACTGCGTATAGCTCTCTCCGGCAAACACGACCACTCCTATGCGGTCGGAGGGCCTCTGGGATATGAACTCTATGGCTATGCTCTTTGCGGCCTCGATGCGGTCCGGGGTAAAATCCCTGGCCAGCATACTGGTGGACACGTCCAGAGCCAGGACTATGTCTATGCCCTCCGAGTCCGTCCTGGTAACATTGGAGGAGGTCTTCGGCCTGGCTATGGCCACGATAAGCAGGGCCACCGCTATCATCCTGAGCACAAAGGGCAGATGACGCAGCACCCCGGCCGCCCCGGCACTTTTCCGGGACAGAGGAGCCGTCGTGGACATGACGACGTAGGGCCGCTTCTTGCGGAGCTGCCGCCACACATACAGTGCGGCCATGGGTATCAGGAGCAGTTCCAGATACAGCAGTGATGGATATTGGAAGAAAAAGTCATTCATCTTTCCTGCCTCCTTCTGTTGCTTTACCGTCCGCCTCCAGTTCCTGCATGAAGGTGTCGTTGACGAACCGCACCGCTACGGGCACCGCGTTCTCATTCTCCGCCTCAGTAGCCGAATATTTGGCGAACTTGACCAGGTCTGCCGTCCCGAACAGCTCCTTGAGGGCCTCGTAGTCAGAAGGAGCCAGGTCCTTCACGGACAGATCGACCAGTATCTCATTGGATGTACGCTCTATGGTCTTGATGCCGAAACGCTGCTCTATGTAGACTCTCAGCGTATCTGTAATCTCGGTATAATACTGCTTCTGATTGCCCTTCTGCCACAGTTTCTCTCCCCTTATCCGGTCCAGGCTGCGCAGAGCCACGATATGAGGAGGATCCTTCGGGTCCGGCTTGCCGAACACCATTCCCGTCTTTTTACGCTTGAGGGCAAAATGCACTGTCAGGACGACCACTGCGACGAGAGCCGCCAGCAGCAGGATCCACGGCACCAGTTCCTTGAAAGTCACCGGATAGCGGAACTGCGGACGGATATCGTACATCTGATAAGTCGTAGTGTCTATCGGCACCGTAGTCACCTCCAGCGGCACCTCCGGCAGCTGCATCGTATCCACGCCCTGTCCGTCCCGGTAGAAATACACCACCAGCGGAGGCAGCACATAGCTTCCGCTGTCGAACGAGGTGACAAGAGCACGGGTCTCCACCATAGAGAAGTCCTTCTTCCGCTCCACTGTATCTACCTTAAAGTCCCCTATCAGTTCCACTCCCGGCACCACATAGCCCGACATCGAGTCTATCTTCACGGACATTCCTTTCGGAACCTTTATCCTGGACTTCCATTCCACCTGGTCTCCGATAAGTATCGTATCCCTGGACACCGTGGCGGAAAGTATGTCCTGTGCCCCGGCCCTGAAAGAGACAGTCATGGCCGCAAGCACCGCCAGAGAGAGTATCAATTTCTTCATTTTCATATCCTATGCCCTAGTCTTGAACAAAGCCACCAGGCTCTTCACATAATCCTGGTCAGTCCTGATGCTGACCGTATCCACTTTATATTTGCGGAGCACCAGCAGCGTCTCCGCATAGGCCTTCCTGGCCCATTCCCCGTAATCCTCCCGCACCGACCTGAGCGAGGTATCCACATACACGATCCTGCCGGTCTCGCTGTCCCGGACCGGAAGCAGTCCCACGTCCGGCAAAGTGCGGTCCCGCTCGTCGTAGATATTGATCACCGATATGTCATGCCGTCCTACCGCCACCTTCAGGGCCTCCTCGTAATTGGGATGCAGGGTCGTCCCGTCCACATCCAGCATATCCGAGAGCAGGAAGGCCGTACAGCGTTTCTTGAGGGCATTGGTCAGAAACCGCAGCGCCTCGCCGATGTCCGTACCCCTGTCCTGAGGCTCGAACTCCAGCACCTCCCTGATGATACGCAGCAGATGGCTGCGGCCCTTCTTGGGAGGGATGAATTTCTCCACCTTCGTACTGAAGAACAGGGCACCTACCTTGTCGTTGTTGATCAGGGCCGAGAATGACAGCACCGCCGCTATCTCCGCCGTCAGGTCCTTCTTGGTCTTGGACATGGTGCCGAACATCCCGGAAGCACTGGCATCGATGAGCAGCATCACCGTCAGCTCCCTCTCCTCCTCGAACACCTTTATATAAGGAGTGCCTGTGCGCGCGGTGACATTCCAGTCCATATTGCGCACGTCGTCCCCTATCTGATACTCGCGGACCTCGCTGAAAGCCATACCGCGGCCCTTGAAGGCCGAATGGTACTCTCCGGCGAATATCTGGCTGGAGAGAGCACGGGTCTTGATCTCTATCTTGCGGACTTTCTTTAACAGGTCGTTGCTGTCCATATACTACGGAACCTCCACCGCATTGATGATGTCTGAAATAATATTCTCACTGGTGACGTTCTCCGCCTCGGCCTCGTAGGTAAGTCCGATACGGTGACGGAGCACCTCATAGCATACGGCCCTCACATCCTCGGGGATCACATAGCCGCGACGCTTGATGAAGGCGTAGGCCTTGGACGCCATGGCCAGGGAGATGGAGGCACGGGGAGACGCACCGTAGGAGATCATGTCCTTGAGGGACTTGAGTCCGTAGTCCTCCGGAGTACGGGTCGCGTACACTATATCCACGATATAACGCTCTATCTTCTCATCCATATAGACATCACGGACCACACTGCGGGCCTTGATGATATCCTCGGGCTGGAGCACCGCATTGGCCTTGGGGAACTCGCCGCTGTTGTTCATGCGGATAATCAGTTTCTCCTCCTCCTTCTTGGGATAGGTCACCACCACCTTGAGCATGAAACGGTCCACCTGCGCCTCAGGCAATGGGTATGTACCCTCCTGCTCTATCGGGTTCTGGGTCGCCATGACGAGGAACGGCTCTGGCAGCTTGAATGTCTGCTCGCCGATAGTCACCTGACGCTCCTGCATGGCCTCAAGCAGGGCCGACTGCACCTTGGCCGGAGAACGGTTGATCTCGTCGGCCAGTACGAAATTGGCGAAGACAGGACCTTTCTTTATCTGGAACTGCTCGCTCTTCTGACTGTATATCATGGTTCCGATAAGGTCGGCAGGCAACAGGTCAGGAGTGAACTGGATACGGCTGAACCTGGCATTGATGCACGAGGCCAGCGTATTGATGGCCAATGTCTTGGCCAGACCGGGAACACCTTCCAGCAGGATATGTCCGTTTGCCAGAAGTCCTATGAGCAGATTCTCGACCAGATGTTTCTGGCCCACGATCACTTTTGTCATCTCCATGGAAAGGATGTCCACAAAAGCACTTTCTTTCTGTATTCGCTCGTTAAGTTCTTTAATGTTTACGGTGTCCATTTTGAAATATTAAAATATTTGTATTTTTGCTGTCTAAAATTACAAAAATAAGATTTTCTCCGGAATACAATGAGGTTTTTCGCTTCAATATCGTACAACGGCTCAGGTTTCAGCGGCTGGCAGATACAGCAGAACGCCCCGAGTATACAGGACGAGGTGCAGAAGGCCCTCTCGGCTGTCCTGAGGGAGAAAACCGACGTGACGGGAGCCGGCAGGACAGACACGGGTGTCAATGCCTCCGGATTCACGGCACATTTTGACTTTGACGGTGACATCATCCTCAAAGAGCACGACCGCATAATCTACAAAATAAATGCCATCCTGCCCGGAAGGATAGTCGTAAATTCAATAAGGCGTGTCAGAGATGACGCGCACGCCCGGTTCGACGCCGTCAGCCGCACCTACAGATACTACATCCACAGCAGCAAGGACCCTTTCGCCAGAGAGTTCTCGTGGTTCTGCAAATTCCCTCTGGACGTGGAAGCGATGAACAAGGCCGCAGGCATGATTCTGGGACGCAGGGACTTCAGCTGCTTTGAAAAAACCGGAGGCACTGCGGCCACACCATTCTGCGACGTCACATCGGCAGGATGGAACCGGTACACCCCGTCCACGGCCTCCCTGCCCGGAACCGACTATCTGGTCTTCACCATAACAGCCAACCGTTTCCTGCGCAATATGGTCCGGGCCATTGTCGGCACGATGATTGAGATAGGACGTGGAAAGCGTCCGCCGGAATGGATAGCCGACGTGCTCTCCTCCCGCGACCGCTGCGAGGCGGGGCAGTCCGTCCCGGGACATGCCCTCTTCCTCACGGACATAGAATACCCGAAAGAAATATTTGAATACAAATTATAATTTACAACAACCTTTTTACCATGCTCACATTACTGCAAGTCAATTCCGAGGCACTCATTCAAGAGGCTGCCGCTCCCGAAAAGATGTCCCTTATCAAGATGGCCGTCGCCGGAGGCTGGCTGATGCTCGTCCTTCTGGCACTCTCCATCATAGCCGTCTATATCTTAGGCAGCCGCTGGTGGGCTATACGTCAGGCTCTCAAGATAGACCCTCATTTCATGGACAACATACGCGGACTGCTGCGCGAGGGAAAGACCCAGGCCGCACTGGCCCTGTGCCGCGACACCCAGTCCCCCATCGCAAGGCTTATAGAGAAAGGCATCCGGATGCAGGGCCGCCCGCTCCAGGACATCCAGGCCGCTGTTGAGAATACCGGCAACATCGAGGTTTCCAAGATCGAGAAAGGTATGCCCATGCTGGCCACGGTGGCCGGAGGCGCGCCCATGGTGGGATTCCTCGGAACGGTCGCAGGTATGATACAGGCCTTCTACAACATGGCCCGGGCCGGCAGCAACATCGACATCACGCTGCTTTCCGACGGTATCTACACGGCCATGGTGACCACTGTCGGCGGACTCATCGTCGGCATCATCGCCTACTTCGGATACAACTGGCTGACCGCCCGCATCGATGACCTGGTCTTCAAGATGGACAGCGCGGTAATCTCTCTGATGGACATATTCAACGGTCAGGACAGCACTGACGGCAAGAAGGAGATCTGACAATGGCTATCAAACGGAAAACCAAAGCGGAACCGGCGTTCTCGATGTCCTCGATGACGGACATCGTGTTCCTGCTGCTGATATTCTTTCTGGTGACATCCACCCTTATCAACCCCAACGCCCTGAAGCTGCTGCTGCCTAAGAGCACCAACCAGATCTCCACAAAGGCATCGGTAAGCGTCTCCATAAAGCACTATCCCGAGCGCGGGACTTTCTCGTACCATATCAACGGAGACGAGACTCCCGTGCCCTTCAGCGAGATAGAACCGGACCTGCAGAGACTGCTGCAGGACTCCGACGACCCGACTTTCTCCATCTACGCCGACAAGACCGTACCTATAGAGGAGGTGGTCAACCTGATGAATATCGCCAAGCGCAATAAATACAAAGTAATACTCGCCACATCCCCCGAATAATGAAAGGGAAATCCAGATATGCCGGCATAGTCCTCACGGCTGCCGTACACGCAGCGCTGCTCATCCTGCTTCTGAGCGCGGATATCCGCAGCACTCCGACGGTGCCGCCTGTGGACGGTATGCTCATTGAGTTTACCGAGGAGGACATCCCTGAAGCCGTGGAAGAAAAGCCGGTGCCGGTCAAGACAGCCGTAGGTGTAGAGCCGAGGGCCGCAGAGCCGGACCCTACGGAGGAGATACGGCTGGTGCAGAAGTCTGAGGCCCAGACCGTCGCCGAAGCTGAGAATATCAATGCAGAGGCGACTGCCGGAGAGGACGGAGACGTAGAGATTCCCGAGCCTCCCAGAGAGAAACCGGTCAACCGCCGGGCCCTGTTCCCCGGGATGGGCAAGGCTGAGGACACCACCGCCCTGCATGTGGCCGAGCGCATAACCGAAAGACTTGAGGCCGGTCATCCCGAGGGGAACACCGAAGAGGGCAATCCTGAGGGCAGGCCCACGGCCAGACTGGAGGGGCGCACCGTCATGGGCAACCTGCCCCTGCCCGAATACGATGTGATCAAGTCAGGAACAGTCGTAGTCCGTATCCTTGTAGACCAGTACGGCACGGTGACCAACGCCGTTCCGGGCGTACAGGGCACCACAGTCCAGGACGCTACCCTGTGGGAGGCCGCCAGGCAGGCCGCCCTGAAGGCCAAGTTCAACATCAGCGCCTCGGCTCCCGCCATACAGGAAGGCACTATCTCCTACATATTCACTTTGAAATAGTCATTCGTAGCGCAGGCACTCTATCGGGTCCAGAGCCGCTGCTCTGCGGGCCGGCACATACCCCGACAGCACGCCGACCAGCATACACAGCACCACTGAGAGAAACATCCACAGCCACGGTATCACGAACGAGGACTCCATGACAGCAGCTACGATATTGCCTACGATGATGCCCAGCACGATGCCGATGACTCCGCCCGCCTCGCCTATGATGACCGACTCCAGCAAAAACTGGGACTGTATCTTCCTGGAAGAGGCCCCGAGCGCTTTCCGGGTACCTATCTCGCGGGTTCTCTCCCTGACCGACACCAGCATGATGTTCATCAGACCCACAGCCGCACCGGTTATGGTGATGAGTCCTATTATCACGGCTGCGGCTGTAAGCGTCCTCATCATCGAGTCCAGCTCCTCCACCACAGCCTCGCTGCGGGTAATCCGGAAATCCGTATCATCGTACGGAGCCAGCCTCCTTACCGCCCGGAAGATCATCTCGGCCTCGGCGGCAGCCTCATCCGGAGACACTTCCTGCCCCGGCAGTATTCCTATGGTAAAATCCGGCGAGGACACCTGGAAATTGGCCATTGCACTGGTGTACGGGACCAGTATGCCGTCATCCATACCGCCGTCAGCCGTATTGCCCATCGCCTCCGCCACTCCGACCACGACATAGGCCACTCCCTGGACATGGACAGGCTGACCTATGGCAGGCCCTTCTCCGAACAGGGTACGGGCCACATTGCCGCCCAGCACACAGTAGAAGCGGCCTCCTTCCACATCCTCCACCGTCAGGTCGCGGCCCTCGCTTATCTCCAGCATACTGTACCTTATATACTTCTCGTCCGAGGCCACCACATGAACGGTGGGATTGGTCCTGCGCCGGCCTGACTCCGCCCTGACATTGTCCGCTACCACAGTATATACGGACACCGTCGCCGGCACCTTGTAATACTGCACGAACCGCTCCGCCTGCGCCCTCGATATCTGCCTGGGATTCCTTATCCTCCTCATGGCCGAGGACGCGGAATACTGCGAGCGGATGTTGACGATGCCGGCGCCCATCCGTCCGTATGCATCCCGCAGCGTGGCGTCCATAGAGTCCACTGCCGTAAGGATTCCCACAAGCGAAGTGATACCGAGCGCTATGATCGCTATAGTCAGTGATGCCCTGAGTCTGTTGGACTTAACTGCTCTCAAGGCCATGTCCGCATTCTCTGCGAGCAATGCGGTGCGCGTCTTTCCGCGCCTGTCTTTTCTCCTCTTCATAACTTCCTCACTCAATTAGTGACGTAAAAATAGGAATTTATCTCCGATTGACATACCTTTGCGCGCAAATTTGACAAAATAATCATATGAGACCACGTATTAAGAGACCTTCCACCCGGGACGGGCATGAGGGTCAGCAGAAAGACTACAGGACAAACGACAGAACTCCATTCAGAGAAGGCAGCCGCCGTCCGGACAGGAAGTTTTCCGGCGACAACAGACCGGAGCATCACAGAAGCCGTCCGGGGCAGGAAAACAGACCGGCATACGGTGACAGGCCCGCACACAGCAGCAGGCCGGGACGTGACAGCAGACCCGCTAACAGCAGGCCCTCCAACGGCAGACCGGGACGGGACGGCAAGCCCGGATACGGCAGGAAGCCGGAAAGAGACAGCAGACCTGCCTTCAGAAACGGTAACGCCGGACAGGCCGGAAAAGGCTTCCAGCACAAAGTCAGGACAGCGCACAGCAGACCCGCACAGGCACCGGCACAGCCTCAGCCTCTGAAAGAGAATGACGGACTGGTACGCCTCAACAAGTTCATAGCCAACTCGGGTATCTGCTCCCGCAGGGAGGCCGACGAGTACATCACTGCAGGACTGGTCACCGTCAACGGCAACGTGGTCACTGAACTGGGCGTCAAAGTCAGGCCCGAGGAGGACGAAGTACGATTCAACGGTGAGCGGCTGCGCGGAGAGAAGAAAGTCTATGTGCTGCTCAACAAGCCCAAGGACTTTGTCACCACCACCAGCGACCCCCACGCCGAGAAGAATGTAATGCAGCTCATCAGCCGGGACCTGTGCCCGGAGAGGATATTCCCGGTAGGACGTCTGGACCGGACCACCACAGGAGTCCTGCTGCTCACCAACGACGGAGAACTGGCAGAAAGACTGACGCATCCCTCGTACCAGAAGAAGAAGATATATCAGGTCACCCTGGACAAGAACGTAAAACAGGAGGACATGAACCGGCTTGTAGAAGGCGTGTCCCTTGAGGACGGCCCCGCATACGCGGACGAGGTGGCCTACAACGGCGACGACCGCAGCGTGGTGGGCATAGAGATACATTCCGGCAGAAACCGTATAGTCAGACGTATGTTCGAGGCCCTCGGGTACAAGGTCCGCAAACTGGACCGCGTGTATTTCGCCGGTCTTACCAAGAAAAACCTGCGCCGCGGACAGTGGAGATTCCTCACCGAAGAGGAGGCCACCATGCTCAAACTCAACTTCTATGAGTAACACCGCACCGCACCGCGCCGGATTCGTCAACATCATCGGCAATCCCAACGTAGGCAAGTCCACCCTGATGAACGCCCTCGTAGGCGAGAGGCTCTCCATCATCACCTCCAAGGCCCAGACTACCCGGCACAGGATCATGGGCATAGTCAACGGAGAGGACTACCAGATAGTGTACTCCGACACCCCGGGCATCCTCAAGCCGGCCTATTCCCTGCAGGAGAGCATGATGGAGTACGTGGACACGGCCATAGGCGACGCCGACATCATCCTGTATGTGACCGATGTCGTGGAAAAGGGCGACAAGAACCGCAAGTACGTGGACAGGCTGGCCAAAGTGACCTGTCCCGTACTCATAGTCATCAACAAGATAGACCTGAGCGACCAGAATACTGTATCGGAACTGGCCGCGCAATGGAGCAGGGAGGTACCCGACGCGGAGATATTCGCCGCTTCGGCCAAGGAGAAGTTCGGACTGGAGCCGATATTCAGCCGCATACTGGAGCTGCTGCCAGAAGGAGAACCGTGGTACGACAAGGACTTCTTCACCGACCGCAACCTGCGCTTTTTCGCCTCGGAGATTATCCGCGAGAAGATACTCACCAACTACGACAAGGAGATTCCGTACTGCACCGAGGTGGTCATCGAGGAATTCAGGGAGCATGAGGACCGCTACGACATCCGGGCTGTCATCAACGTCATGCGCGACTCGCAGAAAGGCATCCTGATAGGCTCACGCGGCTCGGCTCTGAAGCGTATCGGCACCCAGGCCCGCATCGACATGGAGGACTTTTTCCAGAAAAAAGTATTCCTCCAGCTCTACGTAAAAGTAGACCCGCACTGGCGCGACGACAAGCGCAAGCTCGCCGCCTTCGGCTACTGATAATCCTTCCACTTTCCCGGAATACGCAGATTGAAATCAGATTGTTCAAGATGCACAACATCCGGCAGCAGACACTGCTTGAAACGACTTTCATACTGCTTCAAATGTACAGGTCTGCTCATCCCGAATGAAGCCAGTTGACGAATACTTATCACGTCATTATTGACCTCAATATCATGTATTTTGTCGACTGGACCCAGATTTCCGTCCAAGTTCATAACCCCTCCTTGGCACCTACCCTGCGTCTCGTAGAAGCCAACTATCACTATAAAGCCAACCGCCACTATACATTTTAGTTATATTGCATTTTGCTGATTATTAAGAAGTTCTGCTTTTGCAAGAATGTTAGATGCTGAGGATTCCGGCCAAAACAGGTGTTTTTACCGCCACTTAACATTTTTCACAAAATGCAAAACATAGTCAATCAGGAAGTTATAGTATAACGAAAATGTATAGTGACGATATCTACGGGATGCATACGGGATAAGCGGCAGGCATGAAAGTGCTGCGGCATACTGGCAATGTGGCAGTATGCGATCTGCGCAGCGCGGAATGCCCTGAAGCGGCACTCACATGACACCGGCAGAATTGCTCCTCACCATTGGCCGCAAGTATCCAGCTGCTCTCCAGTCCGTTGACCATAAAGCACCTGTATTGTTGCTAACCTACTATCAATCAGCAATTACCGAAAGTGTCGTTTGCGGTATGGTCTGTTTTTTCAGGCCATAGAGCCGCTATACTAGAGGTATAAGTCTGGGAATCAGTGCATTAACAAACCACAGGGTGCTTTATGGGTGACTCACCGCAGCACGCCTCGAAACGCGATATTTCCTACGCCTCCAGACAGTCCGACCGTGCCTCAAATACAGCACGTCTGGAAGACCCCATGTCCGACCGCGCCAGGGGATGGGCTACAAAAACGGAACACTCATAGGCCCGGCAGGCCGACATATCCGGATTGCATCGGAGGATGGCTTTCCCAGCAGGCACGTCGGTCTATATCATACCCGCAATGGATCAGAACGCAATCCGGGCAGGAATTCAAATACTGCGTGCAGCCAGATCAAAACAAAGGAAGTCGGTTTGCGGATAACGACAATAGTTTTTTCATAAAGAAAACGAAAGAATTGTATCCGATATTTTTAATATCTTTGCCAGTTGAAAAATGAAATTCAAGATGAGCAGAGAAGACGAAGAAATAGACGACGCAGTGGTGGAAGAGACCGGGGAAGACTCCTCCGGTTCCGGCAAATTCGACAAGGTCATATCCGACGGTACAAAGAAATACAAGCTCTCGGGCATGTACCGGGAGTGGTTTCTGGACTATGCCTCCTACGTCATACTGGAGAGAGCCGTTCCGCATATTGAGGACGGTCTGAAACCGGTGCAGAGAAGGATTCTCCACGTGATGAAGGTCATGGACGACGGCCGCAAGAACAAGGTGGCCAGTCTGGTCGGAGAAGCCATGAAGTACCATCCCCACGGTGATGCCTCCATCAAGGACGCCCTCGTCCAGCTCGGACAGAAAGACCTGCTCATCGACTGTCAGGGTAACTGGGGCAATATCCTCACCGGAGACCCTGCGGCTGCAGGCAGGTACATCGAGGCCCGCCTGACTCCGTTCGCCAACGAGGTACTGTTCAATCCCAAGCTCACCGAGTGGGTCAACTCCTACGACGGCCGCAACAAGGAGCCGGTCAACCTGCCGGTCAAGTTCCCGCTGCTGCTGGCCCAGGGCTCCGAGGGCATCGCTGTCGGTCTGGCCTGCAAGATCCTGCCGCACAACTTCAACGAGCTCATAGACGCGTCCATAGCCGTACTCAAGGGAGAGGAGTTCAATCTCGAGCCCGACTTCCCCACCGGCGGCTACGCCGACACATCGGCCTACAACCGGGGTCTGCGCGGAGGCCGGGTAAGGGTCCGCGCCAATATCCAGAAAGTCAACAAGAATACCCTTGTCGTCTCCGAGATTCCCTACGGGACCACCACCGGAGACCTCATCGACTCCATACTGAAGGCCAATGACAAGGGCAAGATCAAGATACGCAAGATAGACGACAACACGGCCGAGCACGCCGAGATAGTCATCCAGCTCTACAACGACACGTCTCCGGACAAGACCATCGATGCCCTCTACGCCTGCACCGACTGCGAGATAAGCCTGTCCCCCAACACCTGCGTGATCAAGGACAAGAAGCCGCAGTTCCTGGGAGTGGACGATATCCTGCGCGACAACACCGAGCGCACCAAGGAACTGATGCGCAAAGAGCTTACGATACGCCTGGAAGAAGTCGAGACCGAATGGCACTACACCTCGCTTGAGAAAATATTTTTCGAGAACAGGGTCTACAAAGTGCTGGAGAACGATGCCCGCACCTGGGAGAAGCAGCTCGCCGAGGTCAAGACCACCATGCAGGGTTTCCAGCACCTGCTGCGGAAGGAGATTACGGACGACGACATCCTGCGCCTGGTGGAGAAGCCCGTCAAGAAGATATCCAAGTTCGACATCAAGGCCGTGACCGACAAGATCAAGGCCATAGAGAAGAAAGAGGCCGAGCTCCGCTACAACCTGGAGCATCTGACCGAATACTGCATCAGTTATTTTACCGCCTTAAAGGACAAATACGGCAGTCTGCACCCCCGCAGGACCAAGATCACATCCTTCGAGAACATCGAGGTCTCCAAGGTGGTGGCCTCCAACGCCAAGCTCTACATCAACCGTTCCGAGGGATTCATCGGCACCTCCGCCAAGAAGATAGAAGAGGCGGAATACGTCTGCGACTGCTCCGACATAGACGAGATTATCGTCTTCCTCAAGGACGGACGGTACACCCTCCGCAAGATTACCGACAAGCAGTTCGTAGAGAAGAACATCATCCATGCTGCGGTATTCAAGAGAGGTGACACCAGAACCGTCTACAATGCCATATACCGGGACGGAAAGGACGGCTACATGCTGGTCAAGAGATTCTCCGTGCCCAGCATCATCCGCGACCGCTGGTACGACCTCACCAAAGGCACTCCCGGCTCCATGGTATACTGGTTCACAGCCAACCCCAACGGAGAGGCCGAGACCGTCAAGATATACCTCCGCAACCGGCAGAAACTCAAAAAGCTGATACTGGATTTCGACTTCGCGTCACTGGCCATCAAGGGCCGCGGCTCGATGGGCAACATAGTCACCAAGCATCCCGTTCAGAAGATACTCCTCAAGGCATCGGGCGTATCCACCATCGGCGGCAAGCAGATGTGGTTCGATCATGACATAGACCGCCTCAACGAGGACGGACGCGGAGAGCTGCTGGGCGAGTTCAGGGGCGACGAGCATATCCTGGCCGTATGCAGGGACGGCTCGTTCTACACCACCGGTCTGGACCTGAGCACCCGGTTCCAGGGCGACCTGCTGAAAGTGGAGAAATTTGACCCGGAGAAAATATACACGGCCATATACTGGGACAAGGCCTCGGGTTACTACTACATCAAGCGTTTCTGCTTCGAGCTGAGCGACAACACCTCGCAGAACTTCATACCTGTGGACGAGGGAGCCCGCCTGGTAGATGTATCCGAAGACCGCTGGCCGTCGGTCAAAGTGGAATTCATCCCCTCCGGCAACAAGCCCAAGGAGCCTGCCGTCATCGATGCCGGGGAATTTATCGGGATCAAGAGTTTCCGGGCCAAAGGCAAGAGAGCCGGCGAGAAGATAGCCTCCATCGCATTCGGCGAGCCGCTGATTAAAGAAGCCGATGAAGAGGATGAAGAGCCGGTCTACTCTCTGGATCTGCCGGACGAAGACACCTCCGCGCTTACTGACAGCCCTGCACCGCAATCTGTTTCCGACAGCATGGATACCCCGGACACACCTTCCGATGACAATTCCGGACACAGAGCCGGTGAAGTCGTAGAACTGAATATTGACCTGTCTCCATCCAACGGCAGCACAGACTACCATGACGACGATGAACCCACCCTGTTCTAACTCCTTTCCGGTATGATTATTTCCCTTATAGGTTTTATGGCAGCCGGCAAGACGACTATGGGCCGGGAACTTTCCGCCAAGCTGGGTGCGCCGCTGATTGACACAGACGCCTACATAGAAGAGCGGGAAGGCAAGACCGTCTCCGAAATCTTCGCGGCCGGAGGTGAGTCCGGTTTCCGCCGCATCGAGGAAGAATGCCTGGAGGACATCCTGGAAGAGCACATCTCGCAGCATCCCGAGACTCTGGAAGACATGACGCGCTGCACCCTGGTACTGTCCCTGGGCGGCGGCATCGTCACTACCCCCGGCTGCCGCGACCTGATATCCCGCTTCACCTACTGCGTCTACGTAAAAACCGACATCGACACCATCCTGGACCGCCTCTCCAAGGACACAGGTGGCCGCACCCTCCTGGAGAACCGCGGCGACGCCTCACTGCGGCAGGTCATAGAGCGCCTATATAAAGAGCGAGAGCCCCTCTACGAAGCCCTCGCCCGCACCACCGTCTGACACCTGACTTCATTCCATTCCATGGCATTCCATCCCATTTCTTCCACCATGAAGCACTTCCCGTTTCCCCATCTCTCACATTATCAACCATTTGCCACAACTCAGCCTGCGCTATGGCCCCAAAAAACAGACCATAGCGCACCCCACCCTACCACATATCACTAATAATCAACATCTTTTCAAAGAAAGCCCTGCTTTATACCTTACCCAACCAACACAACTCGGGAACAGTAAACGAAAACACAAGCTAGAAACCGCGTATCTCCCTGCTGAGGGACATATATGCAGAAAGCCAGTTACTGCGCCAGGACAAATCCCCATTGAATCTATTGACATTTATCTCCGGAATCTTAACATAGACAGTTTTACTTTTTTCCCTGTATCCATAAAGGTCTCCAATATGGCCCGTTCTCCTATACTCCTCATCCATCTCCTCATCCGAACGCTCATACTTCTCATTGTAATTCCAGGTAGTAACAAGATAACCGGCATAAGGGCGCGTCTGCGTAAGCACCATACTGTCTATCGTGATACTGTTCACACCTTCATACTCCTGCTCATGCAACGGGATATCAGCCCTTTCCCTCTCTACCACCATCCGTTTCACACGCTCGGCATCACTCTCTTCCGGCTGAACTTCCTCCTGAGGTTCCTCGGGCTGAGACTCAACGGCCCCTTCGTTCTGCTTCGTCAGCATAACCGCTATAAACACAATAAACACCACATTAAGGGCATACGAAATAACATTCAATAATTTTCTCATACAGTCTGCTTTTAGAAGTTACATCTTAATTTCAATTTGTAAAGTTAACAATTTCACGCAAAGTACCCTGGTTCATTGGAAAAATCTACCGGAAAACGCAAAGCTATTTTTGACAAACGACTTCAAGACTAATCGCCCCTCTAAAGGTCTTTCAGAATATCCTCTTCCGGGTCCTCCGAAAACAGATAATCGCTGCTGTAATACTCTATACTAAGGGATATCATATCTTGCTCACCATCAAGTGAAAGAAATATCACAGAGAAACCCGTATTCCAACTTGCCATAAAACTCATATCTCCCTTTTCCACTAATTCTCCCTCAGAGAACCATTGCTGGTCATAATACGTAGCATCTGATTTTTTATCATTGCGGTACGGTTCACCGTATTTTTTCGTAAGCAACCTTACAAGCCTGTCATAATTACTTACGCACTTATCCGAATTCACATTCGTAAATATATACTTTCCGCTTGTAAATCTGTCATCTGTAAAACGATAAGCACACATACACTCCATTCCTGCCACATAAGTTTTAAATGAATATATACCCTCTATGTCAAACTCATCCGCCCTGCCTTCTTTTTTCATTATCTCCTCCATTGAATCACCCCAATATCCTTGACGAAAGTCAGGATTACGGCTAACTGCCGAAACTGCAATTATACGCTGTTCTCCCTCTCCTGCAGAGATAGTCAAAAACATCGGAACAGCACTGTCCCAAGTCTTGACATCGCCTGTTTTATATCCCATGAATCCCTCATATGCAGTAATTTCCACATCTTCCATGACATCATCCGGGCTTCCGAGTCTTTCTTCCACTATTCTTTCTATATCTTCAACTTTGTATGTGAAGAATGTCTGGCCAAGTGAATCCGTCGGCAATGAGATAAGCATAGGTCTTTGCGTCTGAGCATCATACATAACGATTGTCATCGTCCGATATTCTCCAATAAATACATTTCCCAACACATACAAATCCGTGCCGGCATCAGGAATTGTATCAGTACTTATTATTACTCTATCCTTATACTTATCAACGAAATCACTTTTTGAAACATTCCAGTCAAATGAATACGCCAAGTCAAAGAAATCAATCGGAACCTGAGCTGACACAGAGATTGCAAAGCCCGCAAGCAACAATAAAACAAATAACCGTTTCATATTAATTATTTTTATAAGATGTTTCAACTAAAATTTCAATGCAAAGGTAAGCCCGGCAGTCAATTCCATATTGCTTCCCATCTTCACATAATCTATTGAAGGAAACACGCCAATATCCACAGAAGAGCGCTCACGCATATCCTGATAGTACATATTTTTCACTTTTGCCACACGGACAGCGTCAACAATGCTGAAAATATCCAATGATAAACATGCTACCAATCCTACTACCGTTAACACAGCACCAACATCCGAATAACTATAATAAGCGACTGATGTCCCGGCCATTAACGCCATATGTCCCGCAAGAATACCTATACCACGCCCCCATTCTCCACATATACATTCCCCAAGTCCTGGAATAAAAAACGACACAACTCCTGCAACACCAGGCTTATACAAATCATCATAGCGCGGAACATACTCCCTACGATCATACATTCTTTTTAATTCCTTATATTTCAAATCCCTATATACATTCTTCTCTTTCATCATCTTGGGTTGGCAACTTTCCTCCTCAGAATAAAATGACTCCACCCTACCTGAAGATTCATATTTAATCATAAGAATTTCGGACTTTTTCATATTGTACAATGGACCTTCCAAATCATCAAGCAACTTATATTTTACATAATCATCACCTACCTCCACAATTTTAACCTCCAGTACATCTCCTGTTTTCTTTATTATACGGTCCTGCGCATTGCCTACTAAAGAAACCAAAACAAAAATCATTACAAACATTATGTGTTTCATAGCATTAAATATTATTAGTTAAACATGTCAGTAATTACCCTAAGACGGCAAACGCTTAATCTAATCTATAAGAAAAGCGTGGATATGTTTGCTGTTGAGAGGTACGACCAAGCACCTGTACAGACACAAATATACCCACGCTAAAGCGCAGGCATTTGGTCTATTGTGCTGTCTGTAAGAATTATTTGGTCGTTTTCTCAACAAGACAATAAGCCTAATGCCATCTATGTAATCCAGCCGCAGCCAGATGAAACAAAGATACGAAAAATTCCAGTAAGATTCAATTTATATTGACTCCCGCATCTAAAGCCTCTTTAATATGTGACTGCCGCAGAATCGTTGCGTTTTTGAACAGGCGGTGCGATGCGGATATTAAGACTCCTGAATATCAAAGTATTAGCTCACAGCATTGCACATTTGGACACTTTCAAACATGGTCAAATGTGCAGTGTATTTTGTAACCGACTGAAAATCAAGGATGATGTTTATAAGGCGCACCGCCACTTCCAGTTTCACGGATGAACTTTAAATCGGATACGCAGAAATACACATTGTCAAATGTCGGGGCCGAGGACGATGCGGTAGGTGGCGAGGGCCTGGAGACGGAGCCAGACAAGGCCGGAGATGTAGCGGCGGCAGAGGACTCTGTCCAGGCAGGGAGACTTGTAGGAGGCTTCCAGGATCAGCTTATCTGCGAAGATATCCGGCTGGCCGCCCGGAAGACTGCGGAGAATCTCCTCCGAGCCAGGACCCGGCAAGGCATTGATCACCACATCGGAATCCATTATCTCCGAGACTATATCCGTCAAGCCTGCTGCCGTCACATGTCCCGGCCTTTCTGACCGGGTATCCGGGATATGCCGGTTGAACTGGCTGAGATGCGAGGCAAAAGCCTGTGCGCGGCTGAGGGTACGGTTGCAGATGCAGACCTGCATACCGGCCATATACGCCGCAGCCGCAGCTGCCTTACCGGCTCCGCCACAGCCGAGCACCAGCACCCTGATACGGCTGGCAAGTCCGGGGAACTCATCGCGCAGAATCTCCATTACCGCCTCATAGTCCGTATTGTACGCCACTATGCTCTCACGTTCGCCGTTGAGTCTGGCCAATGACTGTGAATCCGCACCGGATACGGAATCGCATACGGTAAAGCGGCTTTTCATCAGCAGGTTGGAGGCCTGGCAGAGCCCGGCTGAACGGTCGCGGACATCTGCTGCGCGGAATGCCTCCTCCTTGAACGGAGTGGTGACATTGACTGCCACATAGTCCCGCAGAAATGCGGCGTATGCGTCGGGAAAACTATCGCGCTCTATCAGGTCGTAGTTCCAGTGCTGCAATATATCCGGCCTGTCGGCGAAATACTCCCGGAAGAGCGCGGGACTCTGGCTATGCCCGATCGGATTGCCGATAAGGCCTATCCGCAGACGGTCTGCGTGGAAAGTGAACCGTTTTCCGGCTTTTTCGGTACACTTTCCTGAAAGGGGAAATGCCGAATCCGCGTCAGAATGGTCTGTAGAGCCGACATGCGAGGATTCTGTACCGGAAAGTGAACCGTTTTCCGGCTTTTTCGGTACACTTTCCCGGGGGGAAGAGCTGGGGGATGTGTCGTGTGTCATAGACTGTCCAGTGAAAGATCAGAGGTTGCGGAGCGAGTCGGAAGTGCGGCGCTGGCGAAGGGCCTCGTAACAGAGGACGGCCATGGAGGCAGAGACGTTGAGCGAATCGATGCTGCCCAGCATGGGGATGCGGATATGGGCATCGGCGGCCTGTCTCCAGATATCGGACAGTCCGTCAGCTTCAGTGCCGAAGACCAGGGCTGTCGGGCGGGTCATGTCGGTGTCATAGTACAGTTCCGAGTCCTGCAGCTGGGCGGTAAGGATGCTGATGCCCCGTACCTTGAGCCAGGCAATGGCTTCTGCCGAAGTACATACGGCGATATTGCGGGTAAATACTCCGCCGAGACTGGCGCGGATCAGGTTGGGATTGTAGAGGTCGGTGTGCGGGTCGCAGACAAGCACGGCCGAGACCCCGGAGGCGTCGGCGGTGCGGAGCATAGCCCCGAGGTTGCCGGGCTTCTCCACGGACTCTACGACTACGATCAGGGGATTGTCTCCGAGGCCATTGCGGTCCAGGGCCTCCAGCGAGCGGTCCTGCGCACTGCCGCAGACCACTGCGAGAAGTCCCTCGGTACTGCCCCGGTAGGCTATTTTCCAATACACGGCTTCGGACACCTCGAATATCCTCACTTCTTCGGAAGGAATGGGAAAGTGCCGGCAGAGCGCCGGACAATAGAACACAGACCGGAGACGGAAACCGCTCTCCACGCAGCGTTCCACTTCCCGCCTGCCCTCCACGACAAACAGCCCCTTCTCCCGACGGAGAGAGGAGCTGCTCTGAAGGGCCGTCACCTCCTTGACCTTGGGGTTCTGGAGGGAGGTTATGGTCTCAATGCTACTTTTCATTGTCATTGGAAGCCGCTTCTTCCTGCTGTGCGGCGGGTTTCTTCTCCGGCCTCATCTGCGGGAAGAACAGCACGTCCTGGATGGAAGGCGAGTCGGTCATGAACATGGTCAGACGGTCGATGCCCATACCGAGACCGGATGTCGGGGGCATACCGTACTCGAGGGCGCGGACGAAGTCCATATCGATGTACATCGCCTCGTCGTCGCCCTTGTCCTTGAGCTTGAGCTGCTCCTTAAAACGATAAAGCTGGTCTATCGGGTCGTTGAGCTCGCTGTATGCGTTGGCCAGCTCCTTACCGTTGACGAAGAGCTCAAAACGCTCGGTCAGAGCCGGATCGCTGCGGTGACGCTTGGTCAGAGGCGAGGTCTCCCAGGGATAATCGGTAATAAACGTAGGCTGGATCAGATGCTTCTCGCAGTACTCGCCGAAGATGGCGTCTATGAGCTTGCCCACGCCCATGGTCTTGTCCACTTCCACATGCAGGTCGGCGCATACCTTGCGCAGAGCTTCCTCATCCATGCCGCGCACATCCACTCCGGCATATTCCTTGATGGCATCCAGCATGGGCAGACGGCGGTAGGGCTTCTTGAACTCTATCTCATTGCCCCACACATTGAACCTGGTCCTGCCGTTGACGGCAACAGCCACTTTCTCCAGCAGGTTCTCCACGAACTCCATCATCCAGATGTAATCCTTGTAGGCCACGTATATCTCCATGCAAGTGAACTCCGGGTTGTGAGACTTGTCCATTCCCTCGTTGCGGAAGTCTTTTGCGAACTCGTAGACACCGGCGAAGCCACCGACTATCAGCCTCTTGAGGTACAGCTCATTGGCGATACGCAGATACAGGGGAATATCCAAAGCATTGTGATGCGTGATGAAAGGACGGGCGTTGGCTCCTCCCGGTATGGGCTGGAGTATGGGGGTCTCCACCTCCATGTAGCCGAAGGAGTTGAAATACTCTCTCATGGTCTGCATGATGCGGGTCCTCTTGACGAACACATCCTTGACCTTGGGATTGACCACAAGGTCCACGTATCTCATACGGTAACGCTGCTCAGGATCCGAGAATGCGTCATAGACCTCACCCTCCTTCTCCTTCACTATAGGCAGCACCCTGAGCGACTTGGAGAGCACCGTAAGGCTCTTGGCGTGAATGGAGAGCTGACCGGTCTGGGTGATGAAGGCATAGCCCTTTATGCCGACGAAGTCACCTATATCCAGCAGCTTCTTGAAGACGGTATTGTACATCGTCTTGTCCTCGCCCGGACAGATCTCGTCGCGCTTGACATAGACCTGAATCCTGCCCTCGGAGTCCTGCAGCTCGATAAACGAGGCGGCTCCCATGATACGGCGGCTCATCATCCTGCCGGCTATTGAAATCTCCGCGAACGGACATTTCTCCGGGTCGTATCTGTCCTTTATCTCCGTTGTTGTGACATTGACTTCATAAAGTGCTGCGGGATATGGCTCTATACCCAGTTCTCTCAGCTTGACGACCGCGTCGCGCCGGTTCTGCTCCTGCTCGTTCAGATCTATATTTTCCATTTTCATCAAGAATTAAACTTTGAATTGGCAAATTTAACTTTTTTATTTTATATAGGAATATTTGTGTTAAATTTGCAGTCATGGCGATTGAAAAAAAATGGATAGTAAAAGAGCAGGGCAATCCCGCTGCGGTCAGGGCTCTTTCCGCAGAGCTGGGAATTGACCAAGTCCTTGCCAACTTACTTGTCCAGCGCAATATAACCACAGCGGAAAGAGCCCGGGAGTTCTTCAAGCCGGACCTGTCCAAGCTCCATGACCCGTTTCTGATGAAGGACATGGACAAAGCTGTGGAAAGACTCGAAAAAGCCATTTCCAATGAGGAGAAAGTGCTCATCTACGGAGACTATGATGTGGACGGCACTACGGCGGTGGCTCTGATGTACACGTTTATACGCAATTTCAACCCCAATGTCGAATACTATATCCCCGACCGCTACGACGAAGGGTACGGCATATCCTATAAAGGCATCGACTGGGGACACGAGAACGGCTATACGCTGATTATCGCCCTGGACTGCGGGATAAAGGCCGTGGAGAAAGTCGCCTACGCAAAGGGACTCGGCATGGACATGATCATCTGCGACCATCATCTGCCCGACGAGGAACTGCCTCCCGCCGTAGCCATCCTGGACCCGAAAAGACGTGACTGTTCCTATCCGTTCGACGATCTGTCCGGATGCGGAGTCGGCTTCAAGCTTATCCAGGCCTACGCCATGCGCAAATCCATACCCTTCGCCTGGGTGGAGTCCTTCCTGGACCTGGTGGCCGTCAGCATCGCCGCAGATCTGGTATCCATGACTGGAGAGAACCGCATCCTGGCATACTACGGCCTGGAGCGCCTTAACCAGTCTCCTCGCAAGGGACTTCAGTCCATCATCCGGCTGTCAGGACTGGAGAATCACAAGATATCGGTGGACGACATCGTCTTTAAAATAGGCCCGCGCATCAATGCCGCCGGCAGGATGGAGTCAGGCCGCACCGCCGTGCATCTGCTGGTGTCCCGCAACGACGAGGAAGCCCAGAGTATCGGCAAGATCATAGACCTTCACAACAAGGAGCGCAAGAGTGTGGACAAGCAGATTACGAAAGCCGCCATAGAGTCAGTGATGAACGACAGCAGTTTCCGTGAGCGCAAGTCCACAGTGGTCTTCGACCCCAAGTGGAACAAGGGCGTGGTGGCCATAGTCGCCTCCAGACTGGTAGAGGCTTTTTACCGCCCGACCATAGTGCTCACCGAGTCCAACGGGCTCATCACCGGTTCGGCGAGGAGCATCGCCGGATTTGACCTCTACGAGGCCATCAAGGAGTGTTCGGAATATCTGGAGAACTACGGAGGCCACATGTACGCGGCCGGTCTTACTCTCAAGAAAGAGAATCTCATACCATTTGAGGACAAGTTCGAGAAAGTAGTCGCCGAGAAGATTACCGAGGATATCCTGACTCCTGTAGTACAGATAGACACGTACTTGGACTTCAAGCAGATAACCCCTAAGTTTTTCCGCATCCTGAAGCAGTTCCAGCCCTTCGGCCCAGGCAACCAGTCACCCGTGTTCATCACGGAGAACGTCTACGACAACGGCAACGGACGGCTGGTCGGTTCCGGCAACGGCCACATGAAACTGGAGCTCATACAGGAGGACGAGCCTTACCGCTATATCTCTGCCATAGCGTTTAACAGGGCCGAGCATTTCGAGCACCTGCATGCCGGCAACCCGGTGGACATCTGCTATTCCATAGCCGAGAACTACTACCGGGGCATCGCCAACATACAGCTCAGGGTCAAGGACATACACAAAAAAGAACTCTTTTAGCATTTCCACGTATATGCTCAATTTCGAATGCGACTACATGAAAGGAGCCTGCCCGGCGGTGCTCCAGAGACTGATTGAGACCAATATGGACGAGACCCTCGGTTACGGGGCCGACCCCTATTGCAGGTCCGCCATAGAACGTATAAGAGCGGCCTGCGGATGCCCGGAAGCCAGAGTCTATTTCCTGACCGGAGGCACCCAGGTCAATGCTACTGCCATGTACGCTGTACTGAGACACTGCCAGGGCGTGATATCGCCCGTCACCGGACACATCAACCATCACGAATCCGGTGCTGTCGAAGCCACCGGGCACAAGGTCATTGCCCTGCCCGGACACGATGGAGGAAAACTGAAGGCGGAAGACGTGGAAAGATACCTGAAAGACTACTGGGCCGACGAGAACTACGCCCATATCGTGGAACCCGGCATGGTATACATCACCCACCCTACCGAACTCGGTGCGCTCTACACTATGGATGAGCTTAAGGCCCTGTCTTCCATATGCAGGAGCTACCGCATTCCGCTGTATCTGGACGGAGCCAGACTTGCATATGCCCTCGCCTCAGACAAGACGGACATCACGCTTGAAGACATCGCCTCACTCTGCGACATATTCTATATCGGAGGCACAAAATGCGGAGCCCTGTTCGGGGAAGCCCTCGTGATTCCGCGTCCGGAACTGACTGGCGAGCTGTTCTCCATCATCAAGCAGAGAGGAGCCATGCTGGCCAAGGGCCGGCTGCTGGGTCTACAGTTCGATACCCTGTTCACCGACGGGCTCTACGCCCGGAACGGTCTGAACGCCATCGAGACAGCCGACTTGCTCGCCAAAGGGATCAAGGACAAAGGCTACAGTTTCCTGATACCGCCTCAGACCAACCAGCTGTTTGTCATCATGGAGAACGACAGGATAGAGGAACTGCGCAGGGAGGTCTCCTTCTCCATGTGGGAGCATGTGGACGCTGACCGCAGCGCGATACGGCTGGTCACCGACTGGGCGACCTCAAAGACCGACATAGAAGCCCTGCTCGCTCTGCTCTGATCAGCGGCCGCCGGCCTTCTCGTCCAGGCCCAGCTCCGGGTGACGGTCGGAAGAGCGGCTGAGCAGCACGGCTGTCACGATAGCGCACACTGCCAGACCGATAAAGAAATATTCCGCCGCTATGGGCGAGGCCGCCCGGTCGATTATATGCCCCACGACTATGGGAACGGTAAACAGGCCGATGTTCTGTACCCAGTAGACCAGTGAGAATGCCGTTCCAAGCTTGTTCTCTGCGATAATCTTCGGTATCGACGGCCACATAGCCGCCGGCACAAGCGAGTAACCCAGGCCAAGCACCCCTATGGCGATGAATCCGAAAGCCGGTACTCCGGGAGCAAAGGCCACTGTCAGATGCGAGAACAAAATCATGGCCGAGCCTAATATCATGATTTTCGTACCGCGCCCCACCCTGTCCACCACGGCTCCGAACAGCGGGGCGAAAACCAGTGTGAAGAAAGGTATCATGGCCACCATGACGGACGCCACGCCGCTGTCTATGCCGAAACGGGGCATGAGTATGGCTGTAGCGAACTTGCGGAACGAGACCACGCAGCAGTAGAAGAACACACAAAGCAGGGATATCAGCAGAAAATGCCTGTTCGTGATAACCTTGAGCACATCCCGGAAACGGAACCGGTCCTCGGGTGAAGCCGTTCCGGCAGGTGCCGCCGAGATTCCACGACGGTCAGAGGCGTAGTCCATCGCCACGAACAAGGCCCACAGAATAAGGCCGGCGAGCAGCAGGGCCAGACCGACCACGGCCGGACGGGATGTCTCGGAGAAAGGTATGTAGCCGTCCAGAGCCACGATACGCGGCACTACAATGAGAGCCACCGCCGTGCCAAGACGGGCCAGGGCCAGCTGCAGGCCCATCGCGAAGGCTATCTCGCGGCCTTTGAACCATTTGGCTATCGCCCGGTTGACAGTCACACCGGCTATCTCGCTGCCCAGGCCGAACATCGCGCACCCCGCGTATGCCAACGACAGCGACGGCTTTGCGAACGTTCCTGAAAGCCAGGCACACAACCGGCTGCCGGCAAAACTCTCAGATATGGCATAGGTAATCAATGCCGCTCCCCCGACCATAAGCCCGACAAATATCGAGCCGGTCAGCCTCACTCCCCAGCGGTCCAGCAGCATACCGCAGACTATCAGTCCTCCGAAGATGCACAGCAGTGAATAGGCGCTGCGGTAGAAACCGTAGTCGGTCATAGACCAGCCGAGGGCCACCATCGACGGATCCTCGAACTCCTGATTGATGGTCGAGAAGATGTCGTCGAAGAAGTACGAGGCGAACATCGGCAGGGCCAGACACAAAAGGGCCACCCATCGGATGGCCCCAGTATCTTTAAGCGTCTTAAGCAGTCTGCTCATATCCGCGCAGTCTATTCTTCCTTCTTTACTACATTCGGCAGCTCCAGGCCGTATTTCTTCCGACGGTTCTCAGCCTTGAGCAGGAAGCTCAGGATAAATGCCAGAATGCCGAACGAAGAGAATATAATCATGGGAGCCTGATAGTCTCCGGTCGCCTGAAGCACCTTGCCGATGAGCAGGGGCACCAGGCAGAGACCGATGTTCTGCACCCAGAAGATGAGGCAGTACGCGCTGCCGAGAATCTTCTCATCGATAATCTTGGGCACAGACGGCCACAAGGCGGCAGGCACAAGCGAGAAACTTACGCCCAGGATGGCAATCAGAGTTACAGCAAGCCACTTGTGAGAATAGACAGGCAGGATGAAGGCAAATGACAGATGGCATACTATCATGATGATAGCACCCAGCATCAGCATGGTCGCACCCTTGCCCTTGCGGTCCAGGAAGATACCCAGCAGAGGAGTGAGACACATGGCCAGAATCGGGAAGAAACTGAAGAGCTGCGATGCCGTGGCGTTATCGACTCCGAGGGTCTCCTCCAGATAATTGGGCGCATACCTCTGGAAGGGGAATATGGCCGAATAGTATAGCACGCAGAGCAGGGCTACCAGCCAGAACATCTTGCTGGAGAATATCTTGCCAAGATCGCGGATATGGAACTCGTCCTCCGGGGACTTCTCCTCAGTGGCCATGCCGGCTGCCACGAGCTGCTTGTCGAACTTGGAATCCATCACCGAGAAGACTATGTAGTTGATGAGTCCTATCAGAAGCAGCACGGTGCAGAAACCGACGGGAGCCACCACAGACTGGTCGAACTTATTGGAGATGATGGGAGCGAGCCACATCACCGCGAACACACCCAGACGGGCAATTGCCATCTCAAGGCCCATAGCAAGAGCCATCTCCTTGCCCTTGAACCACTTGGCTATGGATTTGGACACTGTGGTGCCGGCCATCTCGCAGCCGCAGCCGAAGATCATGAAGCCGAGAGAGGCCATCTTTGCGCTGCCGGGCATGGCCGTCCACCAGCTGCCGAGCCACTCGTTGAAGCCGGTTGTCTGGAACCATTCACTCACACCGATAAACTTGATACTTGCACCGATTACCATCAGGGAGGCTGAGAGCACTCCGGTGAAGCGGATGCCCATCTTGTCCAGGATAATACCGGCCAGAATCAGGAAGCCGCACACATTGAGGATATACTCAGATGCCGCATAAGTTCCGAACGCACCGCTGTCCCAGCCTCTGGTCGACTCCACGAGTGACTTGAGAGGAGACATGACATCCACGAACATATATGCGAAAAACATCATCAGCGCGATGAGAATCAACGCGGCCCAACGTGCCACTACGCTGTCGTTGAGCATCTTTGCTACTTTTTCTTGCATTTGATTTAAGGTATTAGGATTTAACAAATGCCAAAAGTACCGTTTTTTGGCTGAAATGGCAAAAAATAATGCTATCTTAGCACGTTGAAATTATAAATAATCCTAACTATGTCATTGAATAAAGTCCTACTTATAGGAAACGCGGGAAGAGACCCCGAGGTGAGGCATCTGGAAAGCGGTGTGGTCACGGCGACATTCTCATTGGCCACTACAGAAAAATTCAGAGACCGCACTTCCGGAGAGATGAAAGAACAGACCGAATGGCACAATATCGTGTGCTGGAGAAATTTAGCTGAAGTAGCGGAGAAATATGTCAGGAAGGGAACCCAGCTTTTCATCGAGGGCCGCATCCGCACCCGCTCATACAACGACAGTAACGGCAACACCAAATATGTGACCGAGATCGTGGCGGACAACATGCAGCTCCTCGGGCGCAAGTCCGACAACCCGGCCGCTCAGGGGCAGACCGGCGGATGGCAGGGACAGACCTCCCGCCCGTCCACTTACCAGCAGCAGCCTTATCAGCAGCCTTACCAACAACCTGCATACCAGGCCACGGCACAACCGGTCCAGCCTGCCCAGCCTATGCCTGCCGAAGACATGCCTGCAGACGAGATAGGAGACGACCTTCCGTTCTAAATTTTATCAAATGACAGATATGAGCAACAATAATAAAGCGAAAGTAGACGTAGTACTCGGCCTCCAGTGGGGAGACGAGGGAAAAGGCAAGATCGTAGACGTGCTTGCCGAGAGGTACAACATCATTGCGCGTTTCCAGGGCGGTCCCAACGCCGGCCATTCCATACAGTACGGAGACAAGAGTTTCGTCCTGCATTCCGTACCCTCCGGCATATTCAGGGACGGTACGGACAACCTGATCGGCAACGGCGTGGTGCTTGATCCTATTATATTCAAGAAAGAATGCACTGAGCTGGAGAAGACCGGCGTTCCTGTAAGGGAGCGCATCCGCATATCCAAGAAAGCGCATCTTATCACCCCTACCCACCGCATCATCGATGCCGCCTCAGAGGCATCAAAGGGCAAGTCCAAGATCGGTTCCACCCTCAAGGGCATCGGTCCCGCATACATGGACAAGACAGGACGCAACGGCCTGAGAGTAGGAGACATCCTTGCCTCAGACTTCCAGACCAGGTTCGACAACCTCAAAAAGAAACACATAGCCTTCCTGAAACAGTTCGACTATGCATACGACCCCGACATGGACGTAAAGGAGTGGATGGATGCCGTCGACTATCTCAGAACATTTGACCTGGTGGACGGAGAATACTATATCAACGCCCGCCTCAACTCTGGCGAGAGCGTACTGGCCGAAGGAGCACAGGGCTCGATGCTCGACGTGGATTTCGGTTCATATCCTTTCGTAACCAGTTCCACCACCACGTGCTCCGGAGCCTGCCTCGGTCTCGGAGTCGCCCCCGCAACTATAGGCAACGTATACGGCATCTTCAAGGCCTACTGCACCCGCGTCGGCAGCGGCCCCTTCCCCACCGAGCTGTTCGACGAGACTGGTGAGGAACTGCGCAGGCAAGGCCATGAGTTCGGTGCCACGACAGGCCGCCCCCGCCGTACCGGCTGGCTGGATCTGGTAGCCCTCAAATACGCCGTCATGCTCAACGGTGTCACCGAGCTTATAATGATGAAAGCCGATGTGATGGATTCCTTCGACACCCTGAAGGTGGCCGTCGGATATGAGGTAAACGGCAAGCGTCAGGACAGCGTACCCTACGACACCTACGCGGAAGTCACACCTGTATATAAAGAATTCAAAGGCTGGAAACGCAGTCTGTCCAATATCCAGGACTACAATGAGCTTCCCGCTGAATTCAAAGAATATATATCATTTATCGAACACGAGACCGGAGTTCCTGTCACTGTCATCTCGCTCGGACCCGACCGTGCAGAGACTGTCTTCAGGAAATAACCGGCATGTCGCTTCTGGAGAAAATAGACAGCCCCGGGGACATCCGGGGCTTATCTGTCAAACAGCTTGAGACCCTGTGCGGTGAGATCAGGCGGTACATGATAGACTGCTGCGCCAGGAATCCGGGACATCTCGGAGCCAGTCTCGGCGCTGTAGAACTTGCCGTAGCCCTACACTATGTCTACAACACCCCCGTCGACAAGATTGTCTGGGACGTGGGGCACCAGGCTTATGCCCACAAGATACTTACCGGACGCAGAGAGGCGTTCATGACCAACCGTACTTACAAAGGCATCAGCGGATTTCCCAAGATGTCCGAGAGTCCGTTCGACTCCTTCGGCGTGGGCCACTCGTCCACATCCATCTCAGCCGCCCTGGGCATGGCCGTAGCGGCAAAGCTCTCCGGCAGCGATGAAAAGATAGTAGCCGTAATCGGTGATGGTGCCATGACCGGCGGCATGGCCTTCGAGGGTCTCAACAACGCCGGAGCGATGAAGACCGATATCCTGGTCATCCTCAACGACAACCACATCTCCATAGACCAGGGCATGGGAGGCCTGCACAGCTACCTGCTGAAAATATCCACATCCGAGACGTACAACCGCATAAAGAACCGCGTATGGGACATGATCGGTTCCTCCAGGCTGCGCCGGGGAGTCCAGAAATTCATGTTCAGCACCAAGATGGCCATACTTAAAAGCGGTTCTCTGTTCGAGTCCTTCGGATTCAGGTACTTCGGGGCCATCGACGGCAACGACATCGGCCAGCTGACCACCACCCTCGCCTCCCTGCGCAACATCAAGGGGCCCAAACTCCTGCATGTCATCACAAAAAAGGGCAAGGGATACAGGCCGGCCGAGCAGGACCAGACAGTATGGCATGCTCCGGGTACATTTGACCCTTTGACCGGCAAGCGCAACATACCCGCCTCCGGCACAGCCGCCAGATACCAGGACGTATTCGGAGAGACCCTGCTGGAGCTCGCCAGGGCCGACAGGAAGATAGTGGCCGTCACACCGGCGATGGCCTCCGGCTGCGGCATGAACATCATGATGAGGGAGATACCCGAAAGGACTTTCGATGTAGGCATTGCCGAACAGCATGCCGTCACATTCTCCGCCGGACTGGCCGCCGCCGGACTCCTGCCGTTCTGCAACATCTACTCTTCCTTCATGCAGAGGGCATACGACAGCGTCATACACGATGTCGCCCTCCAGAAGCTGAAAGTCATACTCTGCCTTGACCGAGCCGGACTGGTCGGCGAGGACGGAGCCACGCACCACGGAGTATTCGACATGGCCGCGTTCCGCCCGATTCCCAATCTCATCATCGCGTCCCCGCTCAACGAACTGGAGCTGCGCAACCTGCTGTACACGGCTGCAAGCGAGGCAGTGCAGGGTCCTATTATTATAAGGTATCCCCGGGGCACAGGAGAAGGCATACCCTGGCGCAACGTCAACTTCATGCCCATCCCGATAGGAAAGGGCCAGCTTATACGCAACGGAAGCGATATCGCCATACTCACCATAGGGCCGATAGGAAACCTAGTTGCAGAAGCAGCCGACAAAGCAGCCGCACAGGGAATATCCGTCCTGCATTACGACATGCGTTTTCTCAAGCCTCTGGACGAAGACATAATGCAGGACGTCTGCTCCAAGGTATCCAGAATCATCACAGTCGAGGACGGCACTGTCACAGGCGGCCTGCACGACGCAGTATCCTCCTACGTCTCGGAACACGCCCCGCACATCCGCGTCACCGGCCTGGGAGTCCCCGACCGCTTTGTCGAACACGGCTCAGTCAGAGAGCTTCGCAGCGAGTGCGGCTTCTCCTCCGACGACATCCTCAAAACAATTGTTCAATAATTTTTAAAATTGTTTTGGTATTTTTAAGAAAAGATTTATCTTTGCAGTCCCAAAAATAAGAGCTGCCGATATAGCTCAGTTGGCCAGAGCAGCTGATTTGTAATCAGCGGGTCGTGGGTTCGAATCCCTCTATCGGCTCAAGTTCATTGAATGACAACTATATGGGGAGATACCAAAGTGGCCAACTGGGGCAGACTGTAAATCTGCTGGCGCACGCCTTCGGAGGTTCGAATCCTTCTCTCCCCACACATACATGAAGAGGCATCCGCAGAAGATGCCCCGAATGAACGATGGATTTTTCGTTTTTGAAGGGGCAGATTCAAGGAATGCGAGCGAGAAGCAATGACGCAGAAGATGCCCCTTCAAAACGAAAAAGGCGGAAGTAGCTCAGTTGGTAGAGCATCAGCCTTCCAAGCTGAGGGTCGCGGGTTCGAACCTCGTCTTCCGCTCTTAAAAAGCCAGTGTAGCTCAGGGGTAGAGCGCTTCCTTGGTAAGGAAGAGGTCATGAGTTCAAATCTCATCACCGGCTCAATTTATTATATACATTAAATTAAATCTCACATTATGGCAAAAGAAACTTTCAAAAGGGACAAGCCGCATGTTAACATAGGTACTATCGGCCATGTTGACCACGGTAAAACTACTCTTACCGCAGCCATCACCAAGGTACTGGCTGAGAAAGGACTTTCTGAAGTCCGCTCATTCGATTCCATCGACAACGCACCCGAGGAGAAGGAGCGTGGTATTACCATTAACACCGCTCATATCGAATATCAGACAGAGACACGTCACTATGCACACGTTGACTGCCCGGGTCACGCCGACTATGTGAAGAACATGGTAACAGGTGCTGCTCAGATGGACGGTGCCATCCTCGTAGTTGCCGCTACCGACGGTCCTATGCCCCAGACCCGTGAGCACATTCTGCTCGCCCGTCAGGTGAACGTGCCCAGAATCGTTGTGTTCCTGAACAAAGTTGATATCGTTGACGATCCCGAGATGATCGAGCTCGTTGAGATGGAGGTTCGTGAGCTTCTGAGCTTCTACGGCTTCGACGGTGACAACGCTCCCGTTATCGCAGGTTCCGCTCTCGGTGCCCTCAACGGCGAGCCCAAGTGGGTTGAGAAGGTTATGGAGCTGATGAACGCAGTTGACGAGTACATCCCCCTGCCTGTACGTGACAACGAGAAGCCTTTCCTGATGCCTATCGAGGACATCTTCTCCATCACAGGTCGTGGTACTGTTGCTACCGGCCGTATTGAGACAGGTATCGTTAAGGTCGGCGACGAGGTTCAGATCATCGGTCTCGGTGAGGAGCCCAAGAAGTCAGTCGTTACCGGTGTCGAGATGTTCCGCAAGATCCTCGACGAGGGTGAGGCCGGAGACAACGTAGGTCTGCTCCTCCGCGGTATCGACAAGAAGGAGATCAAGAGAGGTCAGGTTATCGCTCATCCCGGTACCATCACTCCTCATAAGAGATTCAAAGCCGCTATCTACGTGCTGAAGAAAGACGAGGGTGGCCGTCACACTCCTTTCCACAACAAATACCGTCCTCAGTTCTTCATCCGTACTCTGGACATCACTGGTGAGATTACTCTCCCTGAAGGAACAGAGATGGTTATGCCTGGCGACAACGTAGAGATCACAGTTGACCTCATCTACCCTGTAGCTATCAACGAGGGACTCCGTTTCGCTATCCGCGAGGGAGGACGTACAGTCGGTTCAGGTCAGGTTACAAAGATTCTCGAATAATCTCTCATTAGAGTATAACTTAAAGGGGGGCTCTATTCGGCCCCCTTTTTAAAGGGACATAGTTCAAGGGTAGAATAGCGGTCTCCAAAACCGTTGATGGGCGTTCGAATCGCTCTGTCCCTGCAAGATACCGGATTGTTACGGACCCGGCATTTTAACGACGGCTTAAGGCAAGCTTCCGGCTGAGAGCCGACAAATAATTAAAAATGAGCAGAATTTCAGTTTACTTCAAAGAGTCGTACAAGGAACTGACCCAGAAAGTCAGCTGGCCCACATGGAACCAGCTTCAGAGTTCAGCTATTGTAGTGATGGTGGCATCGGTCATCCTCGCTGCGATAATTTTCCTTATGGACTTCGTGTTCAGACATCTTATGACCACGATTTACAACTTATTATACTAAGGCGATGGCTGAACTTGAGAAGAAATGGTATGTTATCCGGGTCGCCGGAGGTAAAGAGAAAAAAGCCAAGGAGTACATAGAGAACGAGATAAAGGCTCTCGGACTTGAAAACTACGTGGCTCAGATTCTCATACCTACCGAAAAGATCTATCAGGTAAGAAACGGTAAGAAAGTAAGCAAGGAGAGCATCTTCTTTCCCGGCTACGTACTTATCGAAGCACACCTGACAGGTGAGCTCCAGCATATCATCCGCAATGTGCCCCACGTATCCGGGTTTCTCACGGAAAGACAGGGAAAGGACAAGGAGCCGATCCCTCTCAGACCTGCTGAGATCAACCGCATCCTCGGCATAGTGGATGAGCAGCTTGAGCAGGACGAGGAGAACATAACTCCCTTCGTTATCGGAGAAGCAGTCAAGATTACCGACGGACCGTTCAACGGTTTCGACGGCACTATTGAGGAGATTCTCCAGGATAAGAAGAAACTCAAGGTCATGGTCAAGATCTTCGGTCGTAAGACTTTGTTGGAACTGAATTTCGTTCAAGTAGTTAAAGAATAAATCAAGTAGTAATTATGGCTAAAGAAATTGCCGCATTTATTAAATTGCAGATAAAAGGCGGCGCCGCAAATCCTTCACCTCCAGTAGGACCGGCCCTCGGTTCGAAGGGTGTGAATATCATGGATTTCTGCAAACAATTCAATGCCCGTACTCAGGACAAAGCCGGAAAGGTGCTGCCTGTAATTATTACAGTCTACAGTGACAAATCCTTTACTTTTGTTGTAAAGCAGCCCCCTGTTGCCGTACAGATCAAAGAAGCCGCCAAGCTCGCCAAAGGCTCATCCGAGCCCAACCGCAGCAAGGTAGGTTCCCTCACCTGGGATCAGGTAAAGGCCATCGCTCAGGACAAGATGCCTGATATGAACGCCTTCACCCTGAAATCTGCGATGAAGATGGTAGCCGGTACTGCCAGAAGTATGGGTGTTACAGTAACGGGAACATTTCCTGAAGATATAAAATAATCACACGCTATGAGTAAATTGACAAAAAACCAGAAGACAGCTGAAGAGAAAGTTGATTTCGGGAAACAGTACAGACTCCTGGAGGCATGCAGACTGGTAAAGGAGACAAACTACGCCAAGTTTGACGCATCCGTGGATCTCGCTGTACGTCTCGGCGTCGACCCCCGTAAGGCCAACCAGATGGTGCGTGGCGTCGTGACACTTCCGCATGGAACAGGAAAGGTTACCCGCGTACTTGTTCTCTGTACCCCCGATAAGGAAAACGAAGCCCGTGAGGCTGGCGCTGACTATGTCGGTTTGGACGAATTCGTCGAGAAGATCAAGGGAGGCTGGACTGATGTCGATGTGATCATCTGTACTCCTTCTGTCATGGGTAAGGTCGGAGCCCTCGGCCGCATCCTCGGTCCCCGTGGCCTGATGCCCAACCCCAAGACAGGTACGGTGACCATGGAGATCGGCAAGGCTGTCAAGGAAGTTAAGGCCGGTAAGATCGACTTCAAGGTAGACAAGACCGGAATCATTCACGCAGCTGTCGGCAAGGTATCCTTCAGTGCCGAGCAGCTTGCCGAGAACGCCCTGGAACTCCTCAACACAATCGTCAAACTGAAACCTCAGTCCCTGAAAGGTACTTATGTGAAGAGCATCTTCATCTCTTCCACCATGAGCCCCGGTATTTGCATAGATTCCAAAACTTTCAGTGCTGCTGAATAATATTAGAGTATCATGAGAAAAGAGGAAAAAGCACAGATTATAGAACAGGTTGCGGCTCAGCTTTCTGAGACCCCCAACTTCTATGTAACCGATATATCGGGTCTCAACGCGGAAAACACATCAGCTCTCCGCAGAGCATGCTTCGAGAAGGAGATCAAGCTGATGGTCGTAAAGAACACTCTCTTCATCAAGGCTCTTGAGCGTATTGAAGGAGAGGCTGTAGAGGCCATCAAGCCAGTAATGGAAGGCTCTTCCGCCATTATGTTCACCACCACCCCCAACACACCCGCCAAGCTCATCAAGGAATATGGTGAGAAAATGGGCAAGCCGGTGCTGAAGGGAGCGTATGTTCAGGATTGCGCCTACATCGGCGCTGAGAACCTCGAAGTTCTCGTCAACATCAAGTCCCGTGAGGAACTCATCGGTGACATCATCGGTCTGCTGCAGTCTCCTGCACGCAACGTTATCTCCGCTCTGCAGGCTTCTGCCGGCGGCAAGATCGCAGGACTGGTCAAGACCTTATCGGAAAAAGAATAAAAATAAAACAAACAATTTAATAATTAGAAATCATGGCAGATATCAAAAAATTTGCGGAAGAATTAGTTAACCTCACAGTTAAAGAAGTTCAGGAACTCGCACAGGTTCTGAAAGAGGAATATGGTATTGAACCTGCAGCAGCTGCTGCAGTAGCAGTAGCCGCTCCCGCAGCCGGCGGAGCAGCAGCAGAGGCTGAGCAGACCCAGTTCGATGTTATCCTGACATCAGCAGGACAGGCCAAACTCCAGATCGTAAAGGTCGTTAAGGAGATCACCGGTCTCGGTCTGAAGGAAGCTAAGGAGCTTGTAGACAAGGTTCCCGCTCCCGTTAAGGAGAAAGTGTCCAAAGCTGAGGCTGAACAGGTAAAAGCACAGCTCGAAGAAGCCGGCGGAGAAGTTGAAGTTAAATAAACATACTCTATCCCGCTGACGGGAATAATTCAGGTTTAGAGTCCCTCAGGGCTCTAAACCTTTTTGTCGTTTTTTTAAGTTTATCTTCAACCAAAACCGGACACAATGGCGCAAAACCTTAACAATCAACGTATTTCATTTGCATCTTCCAAGACTCTTCTCGATTATCCCGATTTCTTGGAGGTACAGCTGAAGTCATTTAGAGATTTCTTCCAGCTGGACACAACACCTGAAAACCGCCGCAATGAAGGACTGTTCAAAGTATTCCAGGAAATCTTCCCCATCACTGATACCAGAAACAATTTCGTTCTGGAATTTGTGGATTATTTCATCGACCCGCCACGCTATTCGGTAGATGAGTGCCTTGACAGAGGACTTACTTACAGCGTACCTCTGAAGGCTAAACTGAAACTATACTGTACGGATCCAGAGCACGAGGACTTCGACACATCCATTCAGGATGTATATCTGGGGACTATCCCGTACATGACTGAGAGAGGCACCTTCGTCATCAACGGTTCGGAGCGCATCGTCGTATCACAGCTCCACCGCTCGCCGGGCGTATTCTTCGGACAGAGCATACACGCCAACGGCACCAAGCTGTATTCGGCCAGAATCATCCCTTTCAAGGGTTCGTGGATTGAGTTCGCGACAGACATCAACAACGTCATGTACGCGTACATCGACCGCAAGAAGAAGCTGCCGGTCACGACACTGCTCAGGGCCATAGGATTCGAGAGTGACAAAGAGATCCTCGACATCTTCGGACTTGCACGCGAAGTGCAGGCCACCAAGGAAGAGCTTACAAAGAATATCGGTTCCAAGCTCGCCGCCCGCGTCCTCAAGACATGGAACGAGGACTTCGTGGACGAGGACACCGGAGAGGTAGTATACATCGAAAGGAACCAGATCGTAGTAGACCGCGAAACCATTCTGGACGAGAGCAATATCGACGACATCATCGACGCTGGCGTCAACACTATCCTGCTCCACAGGGACGATGTGGATCTGAGTGACTACACCATCATATTCAACACCCTCCAGAAAGACGTCTGCAACTCGGAAAAAGAGGCCGTCTTCTACACTTACAGACAGTTGCGCAACTCTGAACCGCCTGACGAGGCCACAGCCCGCGACGTGATCGACAAGCTGTTCTTCTCCGACAAGCGCTACGACCTCGGTGAGGTGGGACGCTACCGTCTCAACCGCAAACTGGGCCTTACCACTCCGGCAGACGTAAGGGTCCTGACCAAACAGGATATCATAGAGATCATCAAGTATCTTATCCAGCTGATCAACAACAAAGCCGCCATTGATGACATAGACCACCTGAGCAACCGCCGCATCAGGACTGTAGGAGAGCAGCTGGCCAACCAGTTCAGCGTCGGACTCACCCGTATGGCCCGTACCATCAGGGAGAGAATGAACGTGAGGGACAATGAGGTCTTCGTTCCCACCGACCTCATCAACGCCAAGACCCTCTCGTCCGTGATCAACTCCTTCTTCGGCACCAGCCAGCTGTCCCAGTTCATGGACCAGACCAATCCCCTGGCCGAGATGACACACAAGCGCCGTCTGTCAGCCCTCGGTCCCGGCGGTCTCTCCAGAGACAGGGCAGGCTTCGAGGTTCGTGACGTACACTACACCCATTACGGCCGTCTCTGCCCTATCGAGACTCCCGAGGGACCGAACATCGGTCTGATATCCTCGCTCTGCGTATACGCCCGGATCAATGATCTCGGCTTCATCGAGACCCCTTATAGAAAAGTGGAGAACGGAAAGGTGGACATGACATCCGAAGGATGCGTATACATGAGCGCAGAAGAGGAGGAAGACAAGATGGTGGCCCAGGCCAACATCCACCTTGATGACGAGGGTAATATCCTCGACGAGCGCATAAGCTGCCGTAAAGAGGCCGACTTCCCTGTCGTAACCAAAGAGCAGGTACACTATATGGACGTGGCCCCCAACCAGATAGCATCCATAGCAGCTTCGCTGATCCCGTTCCTGGAGCATGACGACGCCAACCGTGCCCTCATGGGATCCAACATGATGCGCCAGGCTGTGCCCGTCATCCGCCCCGAGGCACCTATCGTCGGCACCGGTCTGGAAAAAGCAGTAGCCCGCGACTCCCGCACACAGGTTGTGGCCGAGAGAGATGGCGAGGTAGTGTACGTGGATGCCCGCGAGATCCATGTCAAGTACGACCGCACCGAAGCGGAGAAGTTCGTAAGCTTCGCTCCGGATGTGACTGTATACCATCTGCCCCTCTACAGGAAGACCAACCAGAGTACATCCATCCACCTGAAGCCCATCGTGAGAAAAGGCGAGAGAGTACATCCCGGACAGGTACTTACCGAAGGCTACGCCACACAGGGCGGAGAGCTCGCTCTCGGACGCAACCTGAAAGTGGCCTTCATGCCCTGGAAAGGATACAACTTCGAGGATGCCATCGTACTCTCAGAAAGGATTCTGCGCGAGGATATCTTCACATCCATCCACGTGGATGAGTACATCATGGAAGTGCGCGACACCAAGCGCGGAATGGAGGAACTGACCTCGGATATTCCCAACGTCAGCGAGGACGCCACCAAGGATCTGGATGAGCACGGAATCATCAGGGTCGGCGCACATGTCGAACCCGGTGACATTCTCATCGGTAAGATTACTCCTAAGGGAGAGAGCGATCCCTCACCCGAGGAGAAACTCCTGAGGGCCATCTTCGGAGACAAGGCCGGTGACGTGAAGGACGCATCCCTGAAAGCATCCCCTTCCCTCTCCGGAACCATCATCGGCAAGAGACTCTTCTCCCGCGTGGCCAAGGAACCGGGCAAGAGAGGGAAAAATGCTCCCAAGGAAGAGATTGTAAGGGCCGAGGAAGACTTCACTGAGAAGACCACAGCTCTCCGCAAGCTCTTCATAGACAAGCTTGTCACCCTCACCAAGGACCGCAAGAGCAACGGTGTGTGGGATCTATACGAGACAGAGCTTGTCCCCAAGGGCACGGCATTCACACGCGCCATACTCGAGAACATCAAGTACGAGGATGTCAATCCGGCCAAATGGACTTCTGACAAGACCGCCAACAGCCAGATCAAGACCCTCATCAACAACTACCTTATAGCATATAAGGAATACGACGCTGAGCTCAAGCGTATCAAATACAACCTCACCATCGGAGACGAGCTTCCCTCCGGCATCATGCAGCTTGCCAAGGTGTATGTGGCCAAGAAGAGGAAGATCCGCGTAGGTGACAAGATGGCCGGACGTCACGGTAACAAGGGTATCGTGGCCAAGGTTGTCAAGGACGAGGATATGCCTTTCCTCGATGACGGAACCATCGTGGACATCGTCCTCAACCCTCTGGGTGTGCCTTCGCGTATGAACCTCGGACAGATTTACGAGACCGTGCTCGGATGGGCCGGCAAGGAACTCGGCCTGAAGTTCAGCACCCCGATCTTTGACGGAGCTTCCCTCGACCAGATCTGCGAGTACACCGACAAGGCCGGTCTGCCCCGCTACGGAAAGACCCGTCTTCGCGACGGCGGCTCCGGAGAGTATTTCGACCAGCCTGCGACTGTCGGCGTGATCTACATGATCAAGCTGGGCCACATGGTGGACGACAAGATGCACGCCCGTTCCATCGGTCCCTACTCCCTCATCACCCAGCAGCCCTTGGGAGGTAAGGCACAGTTCGGAGGCCAGCGTTTCGGAGAGATGGAGGTATGGGCCCTCGAGGCATTCGGAGCTTCCAATGTCCTGCAGGAGATCCTCACCATCAAGTCCGACGATGTCACGGGACGCTCGCGCGCATACGAGGCCATCGTCAAGGGCGACCCCATGCCGACCCCCGGCATCCCCGAGTCCCTCAACGTGCTGCTGCATGAGCTGCGTGGCCTGGGCCTGAGCATTAAATTAGATTAAGTATAGTATTTGATTAATAGAATTCCAACATATGGCTTTTAAGAAAGACAACAAGATCAAAAGCAACTTCAACAGGATTTCCATCGGCCTGGCCTCTCCGGAAGAGATTCTGGAAAGGTCATCCGGAGAAGTGCTGAAGCCCGAGACTGTCAATTACCGTACCTACAAGCCTGAGCGTGACGGCCTTTTCTGCGAGAGGATATTCGGTCCCACAAAGGACTACGAGTGCCATTGCGGTAAATACAAGAGAATCCGCTACAGAGGTATCGTATGCGACAGATGCGGCGTGGAGGTAACGGAGAAGAAAGTCCGCAGGGAGCGCATGGGCCACATCACCCTCACGGTGCCCGTAGCCCATATATGGTATTTCCGCTCGACTCCCAACAAGATCGGAAGCCTTCTCGGCATTCCCTCCAAGAAACTGGAATCTGTCATCTACTACGAAAGATACATCGTCATCCAGGCCGGTGCCGCCAAGGAGATGAACGTGGAGAGCCTCCAGCTTCTCTCCGAGGACGAGTACCTCGACATCCTGGACCGCCTGCCCAAGGACAACCAGAACCTGGACGACAGCGATCCCGAGAAGTTCATCGCCGGTATGGGAGCCGAGGCCATCTACACTCTGCTCTCCAACCTGAATCTGGACGAGATATCCTACGACCTGCGCCACAAGACTGAGAGCGAGACCTCCCAGCAGCGCAAGGCAGAGGCCCTCAAGAGACTTAGCGTCATCGAGGCCTTCCGCGAGTCAAAGGACATCAACCGTCCCGAATGGATGATAATGAAAGTCATCCCGGTTATTCCCCCGGATCTGAGACCCCTCGTTCCACTGGACGGAGGACGTTTCGCCACATCCGACCTCAATGACCTGTACCGCAGGGTAATCATCCGCAACAACCGCCTGAAGAAGCTCATAGAGATCAAGGCTCCCGAAGTGATTCTCCGCAACGAGAAACGTATGCTTCAGGAGGCCGTGGACTCCCTCTTCGACAACTCCCGCAAGTCCAACGCCGTCAAGACCGACGCCAACCGTACCCTCAAGTCCCTTTCGGACAGCCTTAAAGGAAAGCAGGGACGTTTCCGTCAGAACCTGCTCGGTAAACGTGTGGACTATTCTGCCCGTTCGGTTATCGTCGTAGGCCCCGAGCTTCACATGCACGAGTGCGGACTTCCCAAACTGATGGCGGCCGAGCTGTACAAGCCTTTCATCATCAGGAAACTGATAGAGAGAGGTATCGTCAAGACCGTCCGTTCGGCCAAGAAGATAGTGGACAAGAAAGAGCCCGTCATCTGGGACATCCTGGAGAATGTGATGAAAGGACATCCCGTCCTCCTGAACCGTGCCCCTACCCTGCACCGTCTGGGTATACAGGCATTCCAGCCCAAGCTCATCGAGGGTAAGGCGATTCAGCTGCATCCTCTGGCATGTACGGCGTTCAACGCTGACTTCGACGGAGACCAGATGGCAGTGCATCTCCCTCTGGGCAATGCAGCCATCCTTGAAGCCCAGCTTCTCATGCTCGGCTCGCACAACATCCTGAACCCGGCAAACGGTGCGCCTATCACAGTGCCTTCACAGGACATGGTCCTCGGTCTGTACTACATCACCAAACCCAGGGCAGGAGCCAAGGGAGAAGGCATGAAATTCTACGGACCTGAAGAGGTCATCATCGCCTACAACGAGAGACGCGTGGACCTTCATGCCAAGATATCCATCCGCCTGCCCAAGGACATGACAGACTTGAGCAAAGGCTACCGCATCTTTGACAACACAACCGTCGGCAGGGTTATTTTCAATCAGGTAGTACCCTCAGAAGTCGGATACATCAATGAGCTGCTGACCAAGAAGTCCCTCAGGGACATCATCGGAAAGGTTGTGAAAGTATGCGGAGTTGCCCGTACGGCCCAGTTCCTGGACGACATCAAGTCCATAGGATACACCATGGCGTACAGAGGCGGCCTGTCCTTTAACCTGGCCGACGTGATCATTCCCAATGAAAAGACCGAGCTGGTAGAGGAAGGATACAACCAGGTGGAGGAGATACAGCAGAGCTTCAACATGGGTCTTATCACCAACAACGAGCGCTACAACCAGATCATCGATATCTGGACCACCACCAACTCGCGTCTGACCAACATGGTGACCAAGAACATCGAGGCCGATCAGCAGGGATTCAATCCTATCTTCATGATGCTCGACTCCGGAGCCCGTGGTTCCAAGGAGCAGATCCGTCAGCTCTGCGGTATGCGTGGTCTGATGGCCAAGCCCCAGAAGTCAGGTTCGACAGGAGCGGAGATCATCGAGAACCCTATTCTCTCCAACTTCAAGGAGGGCCTCTCGGTGCTCGAGTACTTCATCTCCACACACGGTGCCCGTAAGGGTCTGGCCGATACCGCGCTGAAGACAGCCGACGCCGGTTATCTGACCCGTAGGCTCGTGGACGTGTCCCACGACGTGATCATCAACGAGGAGGACTGCAAGACCCTCCGCGGCATCGTGGCCACGGCCATCAAGAACAAGGACGAGATCGTCGAGTCCCTCTACGACCGTATCCTGGGCCGTACTTCGGTACACGACATATACAACCCTCTGACCGGAGAGCTCATCCTCCCGGCCAACGAGGAGATTACAGAGGACATCGCAGCCAAGATATCCGCCCTGCCCATCGAGCAGGTCGAGATCCGCTCGGTGCTCACCTGCGAGTCCCGCAAGGGAGTCTGCGCCAAATGTTACGGACGTAACCTTGCCACAGGCCGTATGGTCGAGAAAGGCGAGGTGGTCGGCGTCATCGCCGCACAGTCCATCGGAGAGCCCGGTACACAGCTGACACTGCGTACATTCCACGTCGGAGGTACCGCATCCAGCATCGCATCCGAGTCCGAGATCATCGCCCGCTATGACGGCCGCCTGGAGTTCGAGGAGCTCCGCACCGTCACAAAGCACGAGGATGAGGGAGACTTCGAGGTAGTCATCGGACGTACTGCCGAGATGCGCATCGTCGATGTCAACACCGGCATCACCCTGTCGCAGCACAACATTCCCTACGGAGCCAAGCTCTTCCAGAAGGACGGAGCCAACATCTCAAAAGGCGACAAGATATGCGAGTGGGATGCCTACAATGCCGTCACCATCACCGAGCTTTCAGGTACTGTCTCCTATGACAGCCTCATCGAGGGCGTGACCTTCAGAGAGGAGGCTACAGATGAATACTCACTCCACCGTGAGAAAGTGATCATAGAGTCCAGGGACAAATCCAAGAACCCTACGATCCACATCATGCAGAACGGAGTCGAAGTCAAACAGTACAACCTGCCTGTAGGCGCTCACCTTATGGTAGAGGACGGAGAGGAAGTCAAGGCCGGAGAGGTCATCGTCAAGATACCGCGCGCCATCGGTAAGTCAGGCGATATCACCGGAGGTCTTCCCCGCGTCACCGAGCTCTTCGAGGCCCGTAATCCTTCCAACCCCGCCATCGTCGCCGAGATCAACGGTGAGGTTCAGATGGGTAAGGTAAAACGCGGTAACAGGGAGATCATCATCCGCTCCAAGAGCGGTGACGAGAAGCGCTACCTGGTACCTCTGTCCAAGCAGATTCTCGTACAGGAGAACGACTATATCCGCGCAGGTATGCCTCTGTCGGACGGTGCCGTCTCTCCTGCCGACATCCTGGCCATCCAGGGTCCCATCAAGGTGCAGGAGTACATCGTCAACGAGATTCAGGAAGTCTACCGCATGCAGGGTGTGAAGATCAACGACAAGCACTTCGAGATCATCGTGCGTCAGATGATGCGCAAGGTTCAGATAGTGGATCCCGGAGACACCCGTTTCCTGCCCGAGCAGCTGGTGGACAAATGGGAGTTCAACGAGGAGAACGACTCCATGTTCGGCAAGAAAGTCGTACAGGATGCAGGTGACTCCACAGAACTCAGACCGGGACAGATCGTCACCACACGCCGGCTCAGAGACGAGAACTCCGCTCTCAAGCGTCAGGATCTCAAACCCGTACAGGCACGCGACGCGATCCCCGCGACATCCAACCAGATACTCCAGGGTATTACCCGTGCCGCATTGAGGACCAACAGCTTCATGTCCGCCGCCTCCTTCCAGGAGACTACCAAGGTGCTCAGCGAGGCTGCCATCCGCGGCAAGGTCGATACTCTTGAAGGTCTGAAGGAGAATGTCATCTGCGGTCACCTCATCCCTGCCGGTACAGGCCAGAGGGACTTCGAGCGCATCATCGTAGCCTCCATGGACGACTACAACAGGATGGCCGCCACATCCCGCCGCAAGGAAGACTGACAGCTACAACTGACCTACTGAAAGAGAGTGACCCAAAAGGAGTAATTTCAAGGCTTGCGAATCAAGCGTAACGCAGAAATTACCCTTTTGAGTCACTCTCTTTTTATATGTTTGTTATAGGTATATAAAAAAGGGACTGACCGCGTGGTCAATCCCTTCACACAAACAGAGTGCTTCGACTAAAATGCGTATCCTAGACCTACAGAGAAAGTATTCCCTATAGGTGAATCATCCACTGCTATCAGATAAGCGGCATTGAGCGAAATTCCGATGAGCTTGATACCGACACCCACAGAAGCATAAGAGCCATAGAACAGTTTTGAGGCATCACCATAGTGATAACCGGCACTTACTCTCACCAGATCATTCCAGGCATACTGCGCACCGATACCGGCAAAGACTGCTGTCTTGTCAAATGTCAGGCCGCCTTCCAGATTGGCTGAAAAAGCATGCCTGTCCTCATTGCCAAAATACTGAACTGTTCCGACACCGAACTTTAGGTTTGCCGGAAGCCCATACGAAGAGGGCCCGCCATAGTTTATTGTAGAACCTATATTGGACGCAGTGACACCTATTCTGACAAACTTGAGATCCACCATCGCACCGAAGTCAACGGCTACTGCAGCTCCTTTCTGAGGACCGCCAATATCACTATGTACATAATTGATATTGGCTCCCAACGAAAGTATAGGAAGTATACGGAAACCGAGTCCTATTCCGGCCTGAAGATCGACTGGTGTGAACTGGCCGGTAACCATTCCTGTCATTCCGTCCGTAATGTCATAGGGAGAATGTCCGAAATATTTGATTCCCGCAGAGATTGTCATGAATTTTGCTACTCTGCCGTATCCGGCCACAGCTATGGCGTTGTTGGCCGTAGTTGAGGGCTGCCAAAGCGAATACACGGCTCCGATCCGGAATTTGTCATCAGTAAGCGCTGCTGTGGCCGCATTGTTCCACATAGCATAGGGAGTAGCTTCAAGAGTGGTACCGGTCCCACCCATACTCAAAGCCACAGGATCAGGATTTACATCCAGAAAACCTACTGTCTGAGCCTTTGATGTCAGTGTGACTGCGGCAAGCAAAGCCGCAGCTACAGTTATTGTCTTTACACTATTGATCATAGTTTTGCTATTTCGTTTGTTATGGTTTGAGTTGTGCCGTCTTCTGTCGTATACTTTAAGACTACAGTATAGATACCTCCGGTAAGAGATGACATGTCAAGAGCAGCCGGTTCAAACGGAGTAAGATTCCCAAACTCCTCTGACAGAACTTCCGAACCGCTGGCTGAGCGTACTGATACTTCCGCATCAGATGCGTTCTCTCCGGTTCTGATATTAAGGACATCTACGACTGGATTGGGATAGAAGTCCGCAGGTCTTGTTCCGTCACGGACAAGGACACTGAATGTAACGGAAACGGACTCATACAAAGGATCGAGAGCAGTAACGGTAAGTTCGGTCACTCCCTGCGACTGCGGGGTAATGGTCATAATCCCGCTGCTGTTCACTGTAGCCGATACGATACCGTTTACTGAGAAAGAAGTCCTATAGGTGAGCACATCACCATCCGGATCCGAGATATACTCCTTGAGATCTATCTCGATGCTGGACGAACTGCCGCCAAGACCGATTATCACATCCTCGGGATCACCGGTCTTTTCAGGAGCTGTATTACCCTCTACTTCCAGATTGATAATCCTGACAGCCCTGTCATATCCGTCAGAAGCGACTATAGAGATCTTATGCGTACCCTCACCTATGGCCTGACTTGATATCAGTACCCTGATCGTATTGGGATCAACCAGTGTGGCAGACACTCCTGAAGCACCCTCGACAGTGGGGATTATCGTATGTCCATCTGGATCTTCTACGTGGAAGTCCATAGTCATAGTGCCCGGCTGCTTTAGTGTAGTGTCCACAGGTGTGTCAGGGATGAAGACAGGGGAAGAGTTGACTCCTGTAGTAACTGTAAGCAGCGGTGACAGAGCTGACCGGTTACGCGCAAAGTCCTCCGTGGCCACACTGACATAATACATAGTCTCGAAATCCAATCCGCTGATGGAGCCCTCAATCGGATCTCCCTCTTTCTTGCCTGATATGGAGAATGAATACTGCGGGATGTCTCTCAACGCCTCAGCATCCTCTATATCGAACTGTTCGGTAGAATAGAACACAATTGCGGTTCCGGGAGTGCCGTTATCCTCATCAAGGGGCACCGTAAAGTTGAAATCGATGAAATTGGAACGTGAGGAGACCTCGAAGTCATCAACAGGCTCCGGAGCCACTGTACTGAGCATGGAAAGGGCAGCACCAACATCCACCAGACCATGGCCCATATAATCCTTGGGAAGATAGGCCGAGATATCCCTGGCAGAGTTCTCGAGCATATCCCTCAGCTGAGCCGACGTAAAACCGGAGCCTCCGGCTGCCGACAGAAGCAGAGCAGCGACACCTGAGACGTGAGGGCAGGCCATCGAAGTACCCTGCATTACCCCATACCTGTTGCCGGGAAGTGTACTCAGAACCTGAGGTCCGTCCTGGACATCTCCTCCGGGAGCACAGATATCAACCCAGGATCCATAATTGGTATAGTATGCATAGCTGTAGTCTGCCGCTATGGCGGACACAGCAAGGGTTGGCTCGTAAGAGCCGGGATAGCCTGTAGGCTTCTCATCGTTGCCGGCAGCAAAGACCACCAGGCCTCCGGCCATGGGACCGACCTGATAAGTGCCTGTCTCGTCCATGCCCGCCATCTCAATAAAATAGTCTATCGCAGCCTTCAAGTATTGAGGAGTGTCACTGATCTGATTCTTTTTCTGGTCATAGCCCCAGCTGTTCTGGGAGATGACTGCTCCGTTGTCAGCACTCCATTCATACACCTTTGCCATCTGCGGTTCAGTTGTACCATTTTCTCCCTCGAATATCTGGCAGGACATAATGCGTACTCCCTTAATTCCCGCAGCAGCGTCTCCTCCGGCAACACCGGCAACACCTATGCCGTTGTTATTGACCGCAGCAACAGTTCCGGCAACGTGAGTGCCATGATCATCCGCTGTAACCTCGCTGGTATTTCTCACAAAATTAAAACCGAAACTATGTCCGTCAGGGCCGACCCACATATTGTCCGCCAGATCAGCGTGCGTATAGTCGACACCACCGTCCACTACGGCTACGATCACCTCCTCATTGCCCACAAATCCTCTTTCCCAAGCCGGAAGCACGTTGATATCAGCCCCGCTGTTGGATTTAGGAAGATGGCCGTCATTGTAGTAGTGCCACTGCTGGCCGAGCATAGGATCATTGAACACCGTTATCGCTGATTGCGTGGCCGTACCGGGTGCGGGCACTTCCACCTCTCTTATTGTATACTCGGGACGGTGAATCTGACGGGTGAACTCTACTGTCTGCACACCGTCGATGCTGGAAAGATCCTCCGACACGCGCGTAAGAGCAGTCGATTTGTCGAACTCAAGAACATACCACAGATGCATACCCATTTTGCGTTTACGCGGGGCAAATCTGTCATTGCAATCAAACAAAGGTCTCATGGAGGTCACTCCAAGGGAAGCAAAGGCATTATCCACTGACTTGACTCCAGTGGTTACGGACTGTCCGGAAGAATCAGTCTGCAGATCAAGCTGCGAGAGAAGATCCTCGGTAAGCTGTACTACGGCCGCCCCCGGTTCAAACACGGAAGACGGAACTTCTCGTCCGCCCACCGTCACGGTGTCGGAACTGCGCAGACGGTCCTCATCTATGCTGCACGAGCATATACCGGCACATACAAGCACCGGGATAAGGAAAGCCGTTGACTTTAATGTTTTCTTGTGCATTTTTCGGTTCAATAAAAAGGTTGTCTTATTACTAGTTACTGCTTATCTTTTAAACTCATATCAGTTTCAGCACAATACTGAAACAGCCCGACCAGGTCATCTAGGTCTTTGAAATCAACTGAGTGCTCCTTGATAAATGCGCGCACTTGGTCCGCACACTCAGGGAAAAGCTTGATAAACGACGAGCGGCGTGCCGGGATAGTCCGGCTGCCGTCATCCAGAACATATTCTGTTTTCAGTTTCCACGGTATCTCCACCTCACGGCCGTACGTTCTTGCATAATCCACACTCTGCACCCGCACCTGCTTTGCTGTAGATGTAGCAGGTATGCCTGAATATCCGGCATCCTCATCGGGTTCAGAAAACGTAAAGCTACGGCGCTCGCAAAGACTGAGATCTCCGTAAAGTGAGATGCACTTTACAAACTGACCGTCTCTCTGGATAAGAAGAGTGTCACCGGCCATCACGCTGCTGACAAAGTCCGCATTGGCAAGCAAAAGAGTATCATCGGAGGGATTGATGAATCTCACGGAATTGTCCAGAAGGCAGATGTTCACCTTACCGTCAGCACTGGAGCCGTTGGCGTACACAAGTGTAGACTCGGTAAAGGCAGGAAGAAGATACGATACTGACTCCGGCAATTTGCGCAGCATATCATCCCTGGACGTAACCCGGATACTGCCCTCACGATCCTGAGCGAGGGATAAGAAACCGCTGTCCGGTACACAGGTAAGGGCGATTAGACACAACAATAACGTTTTCCTATACATACTACATCAAATAAAAATTCATCAGCGATTATGCATAAGCGTGGGGTTGACCGGTAACTCCTGACAACCCCACGCAGAATGTATTTCCAGTTAGCTACAAGCTACCTTGAAGCCACGAAGGTCACAGTATTGTTTCCATCGGGAGAGAGGTACTCTCCGACGAGGGTGAACTGAAGTTCAAGAGACCTCATCCTGCTGAAACTGGGAACACGGATCTCAATGTCAGCAGAAGGAATGAAACTCTCAGAACTCTCAGTAGGATCCTCAGGATCATATCCTCTGATGTAGAGAACTCCGCTTTCATCAGTAAAGATGATATCACCGCCGTTCTCATAACCCTCCTGATTGTTCTTGAATACCACTACCTCTCTTGTGGTTCCGTCCGTGAGGGTCACTGTACCACCGTCATAGGAATAGATGGCCTTGGCTCCCGTTGTAGACTTTTCCACCTGCTGTATCGGAAGATAGATATACTCAGCAAGAGAGACCTCCACACGGTCTGATGGGAACTCCACCTCTACTGCTCCCGTCTGAGGGACATACTCCCTCTGGTAGCAGGAGACCGCCATGAACATTACGGCTGCAGCCGCCAAAAATATCTTAATCTGTTTCATTGTCTATCTATTGTTTATCTGTTAATAACCAGGGTTCTGCTGGCCTGCGATGTTGGGGTTGGTATCTATTTCAGCCTGCGGAATAGGATATATCATCATATAATCGTTGTAATCCTTCACAAAATCCTCATTAACCTCAGGCTGCACGATAGCGTTCTGATTCTGAGAAGCTCTTCTGTGGAGAGATATCTGGAAACGACGGAGATCCTGGATACGGAATCCCTCACCGATCAGCTCACGGACACGCTCATCGAGAATGTTACTCAGAAGATCACCGGTAGTGCTGGCCTGATAGTCAGGGATACGCGCCTCTCTAAGGGCATTGAGATCCGACCAACCGTCCTGTCCGCTGCGGGCCTTCGCCTCTGCATTGATCAGATACATCTCTGCTATACGGAAGACCTTGGGCTTGTGCTGATAGTTCTGGTCCGCCTCGCCTGAACGCAGAGCGGGATTGCCGGGGAACTTGATAAGCTCGTACAGCTCGGCCGTCTGACCTCCATAAAGAGTGGTCAGTCTTCTTTTCAAGTGGCAAAGAGTTCTTATATCGTTGGGATACACCTGGAAAAGATCTACTACCCACTGCTCGGGGACATATGTCGGAACATATATCTGGTTGGTGAAGTCGTAGCCTATGTAACCGTAATCATAACTAGGAGCTCCCTCGTTGGGATACTCGGCATAAAGCTGAAGGATGCACTCCTTGCCGGAATCATGAATCCACATCTGATTGAAAGACGCAGTGTCGCTGATGAGGGGGTATCTGCCGCTGTTGATAAGCGATGTTGCAGCCTCTATAGCTCCGGCATAGTCTCCGGACTCAAGTGAGAAGCGTGCGTCAAGGGCTGTAACCGCGTCTATGGTAATCCTGGTACTTCCGGCTGCACCGGGAGTATTGATACGGGAAGCCGCGCTGTCAATATCCGCACGGATCTGACGGTAGGTCTGCTCCAGGGTTCCTCGGGAAGGATACTGGCTACGGTCAGAGGTAGGATTGTATGAAGTCATATACGGTATACCGTAGGACTGCTCGTTGCCGACATAGTCCAGGCAGAAAGCCTCGGCAAGCTCAAGATGATAGTAAGCACGGAGGAAATAAGCTTCTCCCAGCCATACACTGAGTGTCTGCTTCTCCTCTTGACTCCACTCTGAAGTATTTACTGTCTTGGCTCCGTTGATAAAGAAATTGACATTGGCTATGACGCCATAGCAGGCACCCCAAAGACTGGAGACGTCACCGTCACCGGGAGTAAGTGTCCAGTTGTACATAGAGAGACCGTTGTTGCCCCAGCTTGTGGTGGCATGGTAAAGGTCACTGCGGATCTCGTCCCGGTTGGCATAGACACCTGCGACATTGCCTCTGAAGAAAGCATAGAGACCGTCCCTGAGTCTTTCGGCATCGTCTATTGACTGAAATGCATTGTCAGGTGCGATGACACCGTGAGGCTGCAGATCCATATTGCAGCTCGTGACACCCATTGTCATCGCTGCAAATAAACTAGCTATAAGTATTTTCTTTTTCATTTCTATACTGCATTAAATTTAGAATGTAAACTCAGCACCGATAGTGAACTGTCTGGAGTTAGGATATACACCGAGCTGAAGGTTGGAGTCCACCTCAGGGTCAAATCCGGAATACTCTGTAAAAGTAAGAAGGTTACGTGCGATAGCATAGATCCTGAATCCAGATATGAATCCAGACCTCTGGATAAGGTTCTTGGGGAACTCGTACGATATCTGCACATTCTTGAGCTTGAGGAACGATGCATTCTCTATATAGGTATCATCAAAGTTTCTCTGAGATGTCCTGGCAGGAATATCTGTGATGTCACCCGGATCTGTCCAGATGTTGAGCATCTCCTTCACACCGTTGTATCCACCTGTAATCATATCAGGAGACGTCAGGAAGTAACGGTCGTTATTGATAGTCCACTTGCCGGCAACCCAGGTAAAGTCAGCACCTACATACAGGCCTTTCCACTGGAAGTTGAGCTGCAGACCTCCGGACCACGGAGCAAAACGCTGCTTTCCTGTCATCACTGCGTTGTCTTCAGTGAAGACCTTGGTCTTGTTACCGTCCTTGTCATACCACATCTGCATACCGTCACGGGGATCGACTCCTGCCGAACGCACATAGAAGAGCTCTCCGTAGGGATATCCGGGCTGATATGAGAGACCTGTACCGGTAAGCGTGTACTCGTCACCTGTAGCCAGACTGAGTATCTCGTTGTAGTTGTAGTTGAAGTTGGCTGTCACACCGAAATAGATGTCATTGGTCTGGATTACGTCAAAACTCAAATCCACATCCACACCGCGGTTGAGCATGTCTCCTCCGTTACCCCAGCCGCCGGAGTGTCCGGTGGTCATGGAGAACGGTATCTCCATCAAGAGGTCATGTGTCACTTTGTTATAAAAGTCCACGTTAACATTCATGAAGTTCCACAGACGTGCACTTACACCCACATTGACAGACTCCACGGTCTCCCAGGTAAGTCCGTTGTTGGAGACATTGCCTATACCCCAACCGGGAACACCTTCGTAGTTGGTAGTGGTTCCGATGGTTCCGATAGCCATGTAAGGATTGATACTGGAGTTACCGGTGGTACCGTAGCTGGCTTTCAGACGGAGGTCGTTGAGCCAGGAAGCACCGCGCATCCAGTTCTCCTTCTTGATATCCCACATCGCACCTATTGAGTAGAAATTGGCATACTGGTTGCCTTCTCCGAAGAGCGAGGAACCGTCAAGACGCCAAGATGCATCGAGATAGTACTTGTCGTCCAGGTTATATGACAGACGGACAAAATAGGAGTTGTACGATGTCTCGGAAATCGAATATCCGGGCTGCAGGGGAGTGGCTCCCTGACTTAGCAGGTTGTTCCTCCAGTCAGTGTATCCCTGAGCGGAAGCGGAGAATGCCTCGTTCTTGTCAAAGATAGACTCCTGACCGAGGAGGATTATAAAGTTGTTCCTGTCAGCGATATCGAATGTGTACTCGGCTGTATTGGTGAATGTAAGCTGATAGTAACGCTGGAAGGACTCAGCCGCTCGAGCAGTACCGTCTCCGAAAGGACCCTCCGGATCAGGATTCTGCTTATATGAGTAACGGTAGTCGAAAGCCTCTATATTCTGCTGGGCTCTCAGCACGAGTCCCTTGATCGGAGTCAGCTGGATGTATGTGCTACCGTTGAGACGGGCGATATTGGTATTGTTGGGCTGCATCTCCTGCAGATACAGTGTATTCCACACTGCGGAACCGTCAAGCACATACTCATTGAATGTCTTTCGGGGAGAGCTGTAGTCTACATAGTAGTTGCCGCCCTCATCCTGACGGATCTCGTAAGGAGAAACCCATGTTGCGAACACCTCGGATGCAGTCACAGGGTTGTGCAGGTTGTTGGCGTTATCGCGGTCCGTAAATCCTGCAGCCTCATAATTCTGATACATCAGTCCGAAATTGGCACCCATCTTCAGCCAGTCGGTCGCCTGGGTGTTGACATTCATACGGAAGTTGTAACGGGAAAGATACGAGTTGGGAGCCGTACCTGTCTGGTCGAACGCACCGAGGGAGAAGTAGTAGTCGGTCTTCTCTGATGCTCCGGAAACAGATATGTCTGCTGACCACATGGGCGCGGCTTCGTTGAAGAAATAATGCATCCAGTCCGTATTGATACCGAGCTCACGGGCAACACGCATCTTGTCTGTCATGACAAAATTAGGATTGACCTTCTCGTTGAATGCGAACCAGTCCTCGGTCTCCATCAGGTTCATCCTGTGGTTGAGGAGAGTGGATATACCGTACTGACCTCTGAGAGTCACTGTCGGTTTCTCTCCTCTCTGACCTTTCTTGGTAGTGATGTAGATCACACCGTTGGCTGCACGTGAACCGTAGATAGCTGTGGACGATGCGTCCTTCATCACGACGATACTTTCGATATCGTTACTGTTGAGGGCTCCGAATACAGCTGATGACACGGGTGCACCGTCAAGCACGATCAGAGGAGTGTTGCCGGCGTTGATGGAGTTCACACCACGCAGACGCATGGACACATTCTCGGAAGGCTCTCCTGAAGAGGAGAATACCTGAAGACCCGACACCTGACCCTGGAGAGCATCTCCGGCATTGGCGGTAGGTCTGTTGGCCACAACCTTCTTGTTGACTGTAGAGGCAGAACCGACAACGGACGATATCTTCCTGGCAGAACCATAACCGACAACGACAACGTCGTCAAGCATCTCGGTTTCAAGTTCCATAGCGATGTCCACCGTGCTTCTGCCGTTTACAGGTACTTCCACTGTGGTATAACCCATAAATCTAACCTCAAGAACTCCGTCTGAGGGGACAGTGATAGTGTAAGAGCCCATCGCGTCGGTCATCACCCACTCAGTGGTGGTGCCCTTGAGCAGGATGGTAGCTCCAGCTATACCCTCTCCTGTCGAAGCATCAGAAACAGTTCCTGAAACCTCGATGTCCTGCGCATATGCTGCGGCAGCCACCATCAGTAACAGGCCTGTTAAAAATAGTCTGATCTTTTTCATGTAGATAATTTTTTTAGTTAATAAAAAGTTAAATGTTACAAAATATTAATTCAGTTGTAATTCAAACTGCAAATGTGTATTTTTTTTTTCTTAAAAACAACACTTACGTGAATTTTTAAATCATTATTATCGCTACAGAATACTGAAAGCCACATTGAGTCCGGCAGTTACGATCGAGACCATGCTCATGAGCTTGATGAGGATATTGAGCGAAGGGCCGGAAGTATCCTTGAAGGGGTCTCCTACAGTATCTCCTACCACTGTGGCCTTGTGGGCATCGGAGCCCTTGCCGCCCAGGTTGCCCTCCTCAACGTACTTCTTGGCATTGTCCCAGGCACCGCCGGAGTTGGCCATGAAGATGGCGAGCACGAAACCGGAGCCGAGAGAGCCGACCAGCAGGCCGACAGTACCGGCCACTCCGAAGAACAGGCCTATGAGTATCGGCACTATGATGGCCAGCAGCGAGGGGAAGAGCATCTCCTGCTGCGCACCCTTTGTGGATATGGCCACGCAGCGGGCGTAGTCGGGTGTGGCCTGACCGGTCAGTATGCCCTTTATCTCACGGAACTGACGGCGCACCTCGGCCACCATCTTCTGCGCGGCGCGTCCCACGGCGTTCATGGTCAGACCGCAGAAGAGGAAGGACATCATAGCGCCGATAAATACTCCGGCCAGCACTGAAGGATTCATCAGGTTGATCCTGAAATACTCCATGAAGTCGGGGATGGTTGCGGACGCTACCTCCACTGTCCGCCCTGCCACATCTATGGTGGTCTCCCCTATCCTCTGCAGACCTATCTTTATCTCCTCCAGATACGAGGCCAGCAGGGCCAGGGCCGTAAGAGCAGCCGAGCCGATGGCAAATCCCTTGCCTGTAGCGGCTGTGGTATTGCCGAGAGCGTCCAGGATGTCGGTACGCTCACGTACCTGAGGCTCAAGATTGCTCATCTGGGCATTTCCGCCGGCGTTGTCGGCTATAGGGCCGTATGCGTCGGTTGCCAGGGTGATACCCAGGGTGGACAGCATACCTACAGCTGCGATACCTATGCCGTAAAGTCCGAGACTCAGGTTCTGGGCAGTGAGCATATTGGTCACGTCAAAGCCTATGGCGCAGAGATAGGCCAGTATGATGGCGGCAACGATGGTTATCACAGGTATGGCGGTGGATATCATTCCAAGGCCCACTCCGGAGATAATCACTGTAGCCGGACCGGTGGACGAGCTCTCGGCCAGTTTCTTGGTCGGCTTGTAGGAATGGGACGTGTAGTACTCGGTAGACTGGCCGATGATGATACCGGCGACAAGACCTACGATCACCGAGCAGGCTATCCAGGCCCAGTTGGGGATACCTAATATATAAAGTATGCCGAAAGTGGCGGCGGCTATCAGGACTGAGGAGACATTGGTACCTACACTGAGTGAGTGCAGGAGCTGCTTCATGCCGGCGCCCTCCTTGGTTCTGACCAGATAGATGCCTATGATGGAGAGGATGATGCCGACAGCGGCTATCAGCATCGGAGCAAATACGGCCTTGAGCTGTACCGATGCATCGGCGTAGGAGTAAAATGCGGATGCGCCCAGAGCGGCGGTCGCCAGTATGGAGCCGCAGTAGGACTCGTACAGGTCCGCGCCCATGCCGGCCACGTCACCTACGTTGTCTCCTACATTGTCCGCGATAGTAGCCGGGTTACGGGGATCATCCTCCGGGATACCGGCCTCGACCTTACCGACAAGGTCCGCGCCCACATCAGCGGCCTTGGTATAGATACCTCCGCCGACACGTGCGAAGAGAGCCTGAGTGGATGCGCCCATACCGAAAGTCAGCATCGTAGTGGTCACCACTACCAGTTTCTGAGGGCCTTCCGCCCCTATAAAGTGATCCAGAATCAGATACCAAAGCGAGATATCCAGAAGTCCCAGACCCACTACTGTCAGTCCCATGACGGCTCCGGAGCGGAACGCCAGCTTAAGACCCGAGTTCAATGAACGGCGGGCGGCGTTGGCAGTCCTGCCCGAAGCGTATGTTGCTGTCTTCATGCCGATAAATCCGGCCAGTCCCGAGAAAAAGCCTCCGGTCAGGAAGGCAAACGGCACCCAGTGGTTCTGCACGTCGAAACCATAGGCCAGGACGGCGAAGAAAGCGGCAAGGATGATGAATACTATAGTCACTACCTTGTACTGTTGTTTGAGATAAGCCATCGCGCCCTTGCGTACATAGGCGGCTATCTCCCTCATAGTCGGAGTGCCCTCGTCCTCTTTAAGCATCCTCTTGTAAAAAAAGAATGCAAATCCCAGTGCGATGAGAGAGGAAACAGGCACCAGCCAGAATAATAAATCTACAGACATAGTTGGAATTAGAATTAAGAAATCGGTTAATTATATGTTTATCTGATGAAAATCACAGTCTTTCAGAGTCGGATCAATGGACATGGCCGTCCTGCGCAGCACCTGCATGTCTCCGGTGGAATAAAACTCCCTGATCCGAAGGCCGGAGGAGGTGTCGCGGATTCCGTCCACGACTCTCCGCGTCTGCGCAGCCACAGCCGGCGCAGGGTTGATGATACGGACTGACGGGCCCGCCGCGGCGGCTATCTGCTCCTGCAGGAAGGGAAAATGCGTGCAGCCCAGCACTATCACGTCCACCCCCTCATCTTTCATGGCAGCCACATATTCCCGGATAAGATCATACGGCACCACACCCCTCTCTACCGCCTCCACAAGTCCGCGGCCCACCTTCTCCACGATCCGGACATCCGAGGCGTACTTCATGACCGTGTCCCTGTAAAGGCTGCCCTTGAAGGTATTGGCCGTCGCCAATACCCCTACGACCCCGGACCTGGATGCCAGGGCAGCCGGCTTGACCGCCGGTTCCATCCCCACAAAAGGGATATCAAAAGTCCGCCTCAGATACGAGATGGCGGCGGCCGTAGCCGTATTGCAGGCCACAACCACCGCCTTGGTTCCACGGGACAGGAGAAATCTGACGACTCTGTCCGCCCGTTCGATTATGTAATCCGAAGATTTCTCACCATAGGGACAATGAGCGGAATCAGCGACATAGGCATAGTCCCTCCCAGGCATAAGGGCATTGAGCTCCTTCCATACCGACAGGCCCCCTATTCCCGAATCGTAGACTCCGATCATACCCGGGTTTATTTGAGATACTCGTCGAGCAGGGCCTCTATCTCATCCTCAGCCACCTTACGGCCGATGATATTGCCCTCGGCATCCACGAATACGTTCTGAGGTATAAAGGACACATTGTAAAGCTGCCCTACTTCACTCTGCCAGAACATAAGGTCGGAGACATGTGTCCAGTTCAGACCGTCCTCCTCGATGCCCTGTATCCAGGATTCCTTGTCTCTGTCCAGAGACACGCCTATGATGCCGAAACCGAGATCGCGGTACTTCTCATATATACCCACGAGAGTGGGATTGAAATTGCGGCAAGGACCGCACCAGCTGGCCCAGAAGTCCAGCATGGTCACTTTGTTGTCCTTGTAGAACTCAGAGAAAGTGACAGGCTCGCCCTCCGGATTGTCAAGAGTGAAGTCCGGAGCCTTCATACCCGGTGACAAAGCCAGCTCTTTCTGCAGATATTCGTCCAGCTCGGCAACGATCCTGTTGTCCGCGAAGGCCGGAGACGCCTTGTATGCATCAAGGCGCACGGCGAGAGTATCTGTATCCATGTAGATATATTCCTGCGACATGAAGTAAAGAGCGAAATTCGACACAGGAGCCTCGGCGATCATTGCCTCCCTCATGTTTCCTACCTCTTCCTGATACTTCTGGTAGGCTTCCATCGCTGCATCACGGTCAGCTTCTGTAGCTTCTACACTGCTCAGGACCTCAATAGCCTCGTTGAGTCCGCACTGCTCAGCCAGATCCTCGGCAGAAGCAGAATACCTGTTGAGCATCTCCTGCGCCTGGCCACCGGAAATCACAGCCTCGGAGAAGACAGTATCAACTCCAGTCACAGTGAAATTGTCGTTCTCCAGGAAGATGGACACCATACCGGGAACACCCTCTATGCTGATAACATATGGCTCAGGTGTAACTACCGTACCCGTAAATTCGAAGACTCCGTTGACCACAGCTGCCGTATCCCTTATAGGATTCTCCCTGTCCTGATTGAACAGATATGCCACACCATTGATGACAGCTTCACTGTCTCCTGTTATGGTACCCTTTACAGTGTACTTACTGCCACTGTCACATGCCGCCGCGAGCAGAAGAGCGGCACCGAAAAGCATCAATTTTCTCATAATTACTTAAGTATTAATAGTTGGATTTATCTTTTTCCAGAAACCACTGCTTATAGACCATATAACCCTGGGCATTCCTGTGCGCGGAGTCCCTGACCGCATCAGTACCGTCCTTCACCTTCTTGGCCGGCACTCCGGCATAGACTCCCGGCTCCAGCTTTGAATTGCTGAGTACAACCGCCCCGGCGGCGATTATGGAACCGTCGGCAACCTCCACTCCGTCAAGCAGGACAGCTCCCATACCCACCAGCACGTCATTGCCGACCTTCGCCCCGTGAATCACTGCGTTGTGCCCGACCGACACATCGTCGCCTATCTCCACCACGGACTTCTTATATAAGGTATGCAGCACCGCACCGTCCTGGATATTGACCCTGTTGCCCAGTCTTATCGGATTCACATCTCCCCTGAGCACCGCTCCATACCATATACTGCAGTCGTCTCCTATCTCCACATCCCCGATAATCGCCGCATTCTCAGCGATAAAACAGTTTTTCCCGATTCTAGGCTCCACGCCATTCAAAGGTCTTATAATCGCCATATTGGATTCTATCTTAAACAATTTACAAATGTATAAAAAAACTCATTGCCCTGGCACAGCATTACACACAAAAAAGTCCGTGTCCACCGACACAGCCCATACATACCAAGAGCAATCATCAGAATCTTTCTCTTGTCACATCCGTAACATTAAATTCCAAAGAGTCTCCATTACCAACATCGTCAGCTGAAACCGCCAGGCAGACCTCATACAGCTAAAGTCGGACTGAGTAGGAGTGCCTCCACGCTACCCCCGTCACCTGCGGCATCTTGCACCGGTGCATTTACGGAATGTGCGGGCATACATTCTCTTTGACTGTCCTATGGGTATCTTTGCGGATAATCATTTAACAAAATAATACACACGCCCTACATAAAAAAGGACCGCATCCTTCAATCGGATACGGTCCCTTAATCGTAGCAGTTCGCCCGCTATGACAAGCCGAAACTAGATGATACCCTGCTCGAGCATAGCCTGAGCCACCTTCATGAAACCGGCGATGTTGGCACCCTTGACATAGTCAACATGACCGTCTGCCTGTGTACCGAACTTAACGCAAGCCTCATGGATGCTCTGCATGATGAAGTGCAGCTTGTCGTCAACTTCCTGTGCGGACCAGCTGATGTGTGAGGCGTTCTGGGTCATCTCGAGACCTGAAGTAGCCACACCACCGGCGTTGACTGCCTTACCGGGAGCGAAGAGGATGCCCTTGCTCTGGAACTCGTGGATAGCCTCAGGGGTGCAACCCATGTTGGACACCTCGCAGCAGCACCATGTACCGTTGGCGATCAGCTCCTTGGCATCGTC
>CALVDI010000002.1 GCA_944326225.1 uncultured Bacteroidales bacterium
ATCCACCACGACTTTCTGCAGCCGCTCTCCGTAGGTCTTCTTGAAGTAGCCGATGTAGGAGTTGTATCTGCTCATTGCCCGTCAGTCTGGAAAAAGCTGTCGATTGTGTGGCGAAGGCGGTCCGCGCTACAGGCGTACTTTGAAGACGGCCTTGCGGACGGTGCCGCTGCCCAGAAGCGGTGCGTGGGAGTCCTGGGGAAAGCAGATGACGAAGTTGTCACCGGAATAGCTGATGTAGGCCTCGGGGCTTTCTTTCATGAGGGCGGTGTCGGAAGCCTCGTCGTAGCTGACTCCGACACCGAGGCATCCGGACCTGTCCCGGAATCCCATGATCTCAGTGCCTTCAAGGACGATGTGGATGTCTATGAACGAGTCATGTACTTCCAGCGGTGCGTCTTCCCGGGCTTCGGAAGTCGAGACGGTACACCAGATGTTGTCTTCCTCTATGACGTGCTTGCCGTCCTCGAGAGAGTGCAGGTCGTGGCTTTTTATGAATTCGTATACCTTGCCGAATCTCTCGTGCAGGGTGATGTATCTTTCAAAGCTTTTGAGCGAGTCGAGTATCATATGTCGTTAGTTTCAATATTTTCTGTAGATAGACCGGCGGCTTAGCGCGATAAGCGCCAGCAGCAGGATGATGACGGTCACGGCTGGGTGGAAGGTCTGGGGAATAATCCAGGAGAATATCAGCCCGAGGACGGCGACTGCGGTGAGCAGGTCCACGCTCAGGTTTTTGGCGACTCCGTCCGGCAGTACTGCGGGGATGAGCAGCAGCGGATTCATCCAGATGAGGTTCCAGTTGTTCTCCGTCCAGATGTGGTTGGTGGCCAGCCACATGAGGGTAAGTATTATGCCTCCTGTGCCGAGTATTGCGTAAAGTACGGTGGAGAAGATGTTTATGAATCTCCACTTGTGCCCGGTCTTTAGGAAAAATATCAGATAGAACAGCAGCAGCAGGGTGAATGCTGTGAACGGGCTTGTGGCCTTGGACAGTATGGTCATGAATCTCCCCGGACCAGGTGCCGGCTCTACGAGGGTTGCACACTCTGTCATTAGCGGTATGTCTTCCAGTGACTTGTTGGCGTAGAGTGCCAGGTTTTCGGAAAGCCGGTCAGGCAGGAACTCTGCTTCTCTGGCGGTGATTTCCCGGTCCACTCTGGCTCCGAGCAGCAGGTCTATGCCGAACATCATCCAGCGTTTGTCCCCGACCATTCGGGTCAGCTCGTCCCGGTAGGTCTCTCCGGTCAGGGTGTCACGGAAAGAAAATTCCCCTTTTTCAAATATATCCCGGATACGGGTTGCGCAATTGTCCTGCAGGAAGTCGTAGCGGTAGTAGCGGTTCTCCTCCCGGGCATTGTCCATCAGAAATATCCACAATCGGTTTTTTTGTTCCTGAGTGAGATTCATCGGCTGCTCGATGATGCCCCGTCCAGCCCTTTCGTAGGATTGTTGGAAGTTCTGGAAATAGTTGATTGACAGACAGTAGTTGAGGTCTCCGCGGAGAAATTTCAGGAGAAAATGCGGTTCCTCGAAACTGTAGGTTCCGTAGTTGAATACCAGGTCGCGTCCGGATGAGTGATCCTTGATGCGGATGGCAGAATGTCCGAATGCGGAGGCGGGGTCATTGCCCGGAGAGCAGGTCAGCAACGAGACTGAAAGGGAGTCCCGTGCCTGCATGCAGGCAGTCATCATGACTGTCAGAATCGTCAGTATAAGCCGTTTCATCATAATTAATTTCAAAATTATAAAAATCTCGTTTATATTTGCAGGAATGAATAAACTTTTGTGTACAATCATGCTTTTTGTCCTATGCGCTGTGTCAAGTGCTGCGGCGGAAAAAAGCATGGCCTTGATCTCCGTATCCGTTACGGATATGAAATCGGCCCCTGACTATCAGTCCGAGACGATTTCACAGGCCCTTATGGGGACTCCTGTGGAGGTTACCGGAAAGGAGGGCTACTGGTATTCGATAGTTACTCCCGAAGGTTATGAAGGCTGGACGACCGAGCTCAATCTGGCTCTTGTCTCCGAGGAACGCTTTGAGCAATGGAAATCAACGGTCAGATTCATCGTTACGGATTATTTCGCGGTGGTCAGGGAAGCCCCGCATGACTCTGCCCAGGTTATCTCCGACTGTGTGATGGGCGATATCATGGAACTGGGAGAGCCGGGGATGTACGATACACCGTATGTGCCGGTAAAGCTGCCTGACGACAGGTTGGGCTATGTGCCGGCGGCAAGTGTCGAGATGCTGGAGATGTGGATGAGGTCGGTGGATAGTCCCTCCGGGGAGGATATCGTAAGGACGGCAAGGATGTTCCTGGGCTTCCCGTATCTCTGGGGCGGTCTGTCTCCGAAAGGGCTGGACTGCAGCGGACTTGTGAGGATGAGCTACTTCATGAACGGCCTGATCCTGCTCAGGGATGCACGTCAGCAGATAGATACCGGCGTTACATTGGACTACAGTGATATAAAAGCTAATCTCAGAGCCGGAGACCTGGTCTTTTTCGGGAGGCCTGCCGACGGACAGAGACCCCGCAGTGTGACCCATGTGGGCATATATATGGAGGACGGCATGATGATACACTCGTCTCTGCGGGTGAGGATCAACAGTCTGCTTCCGGGCCGGGATGATTCCTATACGGGCAAACGGATAGTGGGGGCGGTGAGGATTCTCGGCAGCCAGGATACGGAGCCGGGGATAGTCTCCGTTTTATGCCATCCGTGGTATTTTAACCAGAATCGATAACAAATAAAATATAAGCGCTATGAATTTAAGAGTTATTAAGAAGGATGTCAATTATCTGATAGATGAATTTCTCTCAGACGCATTTATCAGCATGAGCTTTACAGACGACGAGGAAAAGTCGGAGAAGATAGTGGGTCTTGCCAATGACGCCCTGGATCTCCGCGACGAGACTCTTACAAAGATAAACCATCCCGAAGGGGACAGGAGGACTTACTACCGCAATCTTACAGAGGGTCTTCTGAGCTCCCTGGATGTTATGTACGACAAGTTGAGCGAGGCTGTCTCCAAGAAGTCAGACAAATAAGGAGACAGGGATATGCAGATTTATACCAATTCGCCGATCATCGAGGGACTGACGTTCGATGACGTGCTCCTCATACCCGCACACTCCGATGTCCTTCCGCGTGAAGTGGATGTTACCACTAAACTGACAAGGGAGATAACCCTGCACACGCCTATCGTATCCGCCGCCATGGATACGGTGACTGAGGCCGACCTGGCCATAGCCATTGCCCGTGAGGGAGGTATCGGAGTGATACACAAGAATATGCCCATCAATGTGCAGATGGAGCAGGTGCGCAAGGTCAAGAGGGCCGAGAACGGCATGATCTACGATCCCGTGACCATCCGCGACAACGCTACCGTGGGAGACGCTCTTAAGATAATGAGCGAGAACCATATCGGCGGCATACCGGTAGTGGATGCCCAGGGAATGCTCTGCGGTATCGTCACCAACAGGGATCTCCGTTTCCAGGACAATCCCAAGACCCCCATCAGTGAAGTGATGACCAAGGAGAACCTGATCACCACTACTGACGGCAGCAATCTTAAGGAGGCCACTGATCTTTTGAGAAGATACAAGATCGAGAAACTGCTTGTGGTGGACAAGAACGGCAAGCTGGCCGGCCTGATTACCTACAAGGACATCATGAAGATCAAGGACAATCCTATCGCCAGCAAGGACTCCAAGGGCCGTCTGCTCGTGGCGGCTGCCGTAGGCATCAATTCGGAGACGATAGACAAGGTGGAGATGCTGATGAGCGTGGAGCCGGACGCACTTGTGTTCGATACGGCTCACGGTCATTCGGAGGGTGTGCTGAGGGTGCTGAGGACTGTCCGTCAGAAATTCCCCGACCTGCAGATCATAGCCGGAAATATCGCTACCGGTGAGGCTGCCGCAGCGTTGAAAGAGTGCGGAGTGGATGCCGTCAAGGTAGGTATCGGCCCGGGCTCCATCTGTACGACCCGTATCATCGCCGGAGTGGGTGTGCCCCAGCTTTCGGCTGTCATGATGGCCGCCGAGGCCCTCAAGGGTTCAGGTATTCCCATCATTGCCGACGGAGGTATCCGCTATTCGGGTGATATCGTCAAGGCTCTGGCCGCCGGCGCGGACACCATCATGGCCGGGTCGCTCTTCGCCGGAGTGGAGGAGTCGCCCGGAGAGACCATCATCCTCAACGGCCGTAAGTTCAAGTCCTACCGCGGTATGGGCTCTCTCGAAGCCATGCAGCTCGGCTCCAAGGACCGCTATTTCCAGGATATGGAGGAGGATATCAAGAAACTCGTACCTGAGGGTATAGTGGCCCAGGTTCCCTACAAGGGGACTCTGTCTGAGGTGGTGTACCAGCTCATAGGTGGTCTCCGCGCAGGTATGGGTTATTGCGGAGCGCACAATCTTGCGGAGCTCAAGAAAGCCCGCTTCGTGCGCATCACGGCGGCGGGTATGGCCGAGAGCCATCCTCACGACGTGACCATCACACGCGAGGCACCCAACTACAGCAGATAAGGGTTACTGGAAGCGATGAGAAAGGCTCTCCTGATCATAACGTTTCTTGCGGCAATATCGTCCTGCCGGCTCTATGACAGACTTTTCAAAGGGGATGTCGTTGCGAGGGCCGGCAGGGACGTTTTGTATGAGAGCGATGTGGAGGCCTTGAACATCACCGGGTTCTCTGCTGAGGACAGTGCCCGGATAGTGGAGCGTTACATCATGTCCTGGGCCAAGAACAGGCTGTTGCTGGACATGGCCGAGAGCCAGCTTTCGAAAGCCGACAGGGATGTGGAGGCACAGCTGGAGGAATACCGTCAGCAGCTTCTGGTCTACCGGTATGAGCAGAAATATGTGGAGCAGCGTCTGGATACGGTGGTCTCCGAGCAGGAGTATCTGGATTTCTATGAGACCAATCCGGCCAGTTTCACGACTCATGTCCCGCTTATGAAGGGCCGGTACATCAAGATGAGCGACAATTCCCCCAATCTCAATCCGGTCAAGTCTCTTTACCGTTCCAGGATTGAGGAAGATATGGACAGACTGGAGCAATTGTGCTATACATCAGCGGAGAAATATTATTTTTTCGAAGACTGGGTGGGGCTTGACGCAGTCGTGGAAGGAACGGGCCTGGATGTGCAGGAACTGGCCAGAGTGTTGGAGAACAGATCTTACCTGGAGAAGGATTTTCTTGGCTATACTTACCTGATATCAGTGGATGACTATGTCCCTGCCGGAAGTCTGGCACCTTACGAATACTGCAGGAAGCGTATAAGAAATCACATCCTTAATAGAAGAAAGCAGGCACTCGTGACCAGTTTGGAACGAAATCTGCTTAATGACGCTATAGTTGCAGAAAAGTTTATAATTTATTCCAGATAATAATATGAGGTTTAAAGTGTTTTTGACTGCGTTGCTGTTGCTTGTCGTGATGATGACGGATTTATCTGCCCAAAAGTATGACGGGTTGATAGATAAAACTGTGGCATTAGTAGGAAATAGCGTTATTCTATTGTCCCAAGTAGAATCAGAGGCAATGTACATGCAGAGAATGGGGTACGTGTCGGAGAGGGATATCCGTTGTGACGTTTTGGAAAATATGATGGAAGTCAAGCTTTTCTATACGCAGGCCATGCTTGACAGTCTCGCGGTCAATCCTGATATGATAGAGGCTATGCTCAATGAGAGGGTGGACGGGATCCTGTCTCAGTTCGGAGGAGAGGAAGGTGTGGTGAATTATTTCGGTAGACCGATTCATGAACTTAGAAATCAGTGGCGGGATCGGATACTGGAACAGAACCTGGCCAGCGAGATGCGGCGGTCAATTGCCGGTAAAGTCGGAGACGTAACGCCTAAGGAGGTGGAGCGTTTTTATAAGAGGACTCCCAAAGACAGTCTCCCGATGCTTCCTGAACAGTACAAGATAAGCGAGATAACGCTGTATCCGGATGTTGAGAAAGCCGCTCTGGCTGTGAGGGAGAGGCTTCTGGAGTTCCGCCAGAGAGTCCTGGACGGGGAGAAATTCTCGTTGCTGGCGACACTGTATTCCGAGGATCCGGGAAGTGCCATGCGCGGAGGTGAGTTGGGAATGTCGTCCAAATCAGTGTTCTGGCCCGAATTCAGTGATGCCGCCATGGCCCTGAAACCAGGTCAGGTGTCGTCTATTGTGCAGACTCCCAATGGTTTCCATCTTATTCAGCTCATCTCTCGTGAAGGTGATATGTTCAATGCCAGACACATATTGTTAAAACCCAGGTATACAATGGAGGACAGGAATTCAGCCTTTATCCGTCTGGACTCTATTCGCAATGCGATTCTGGCAGACAGCATCACATTTGAGCAGGCTGCAAAGAAATTCTCCGGAGATCCGCTTACCAGGACCAACGGGGGACTTGTTCCTGACGCGGAGTCCGGTTCTCCGTTCATAGATGTGGACAAACTGAAACCAGAGGAATATAGTGTGCTCAAGGACATGAAGGCAGGTGAGATATCCATGCCGTTTGAGTCTACGGACAGCGAGACCCGTGCAGGGATTAGTGTGGGCAATACAGTATATAAGATTATCCGTCTTGATGAGATCAGACCGTCACATGCTCCTACTTTTAGTGAGGACTTCAATATACTGCTTAATATGGCGACCAACCAGAAGGCGGCTGATGCTATAGATGCATTCATAGATGAAAAATTGGAAACTACGTATATTGTGATAGATCCGCTTTTCCAAAAATGTGTATTTAAACGTGACGGTTGGGTAAAATGAGGAGACTGACGTGCATAATATTGTTTGCAGTATTGCTGTGTGATGTCTCCAGAGGACAGGAAACCAGGGACTCGCTTGTCCGTCTGCTGTCCGCAGATATGGCAAGGCTGGTGGAACTGAACGGAAAGCCGTATCGTAAAGTAGTGGGAGACGCGGTGTTTTTGCATAATGACACGTATCTTAAATGTGACAGCGCATACTGGAATGTGGAGGACGAATATATAGACGCTATAGGCCACATAGTGATCGAACAGGAAAATACAGTTCTGACAGGAGACAGTATCAGATATATCATACCCAAGAATACTGCCAAGTTCCGCGGGCATCTTGTAGAACTTGTCGATAGAGACAGCAATGTGCTGCGTACCAATTATTTGGATTATAATACAAAAGACAGTGTGGCGTTTTTTTACCGGGGTGGGGCTATGAAGGATGATGACGGTAATATTATAGAAAGTTTGACTGGTCGGTATCAGTCCAAGATAGAGCAGTTTGACTTTATCGGTCGGGTGGAAATGTTTTCGGATTCATTGTTTTTTGTCTGTGATACTTTGTATTATTATGCTGACAGAGATGTTGCTGAGTTTTTCGGGCATACTGCCGGCTGGTATGATCTCAATCATATATCGTCTGGCGCTGGCTGGTACGACAGGACTTCTGAAAGATTTTTCTTTACGAGAGATGTGTATGGCCTGACAGATGAGTATGAGATATGGTGTGATTCTCTTAACTACGATCGTTATGACGAGTATGCCAGATTGCTTGGAAATGTTCAGCTGCTTGACACAGTGGACAATGCCATTACTCTGGCTGGCGACCTTCGCTATTGGAACGAGCCGCGCCGTGCGGAGTTGTACCGTGATCCGGCAATAGTTATGATAGAGGAAGGCACGGCAGGGGAAAAGGATTCGGTATTCATGGCATCTGATACGTTGATATACTATACAAAACGTATGTTTGAGATTGACAGTGCAGTGGTAGCTGCTGCGAAGGAACGGTATTCGGCAGCATTGGTAGATCCGTTAGCAAAAGAAACTCCTCAGGGCAATAAAACCCAGTCAGACCAATCGGCTTCTGATTCGCTGGCAATTCCCGACTCACTGGCGGCTCCTGATTCGCTGGCAGCCCCCGACTCACTGGCGGCTTCTGATTCGCTGGCAGTTCCCGATTCACTGGCGGCTTCTGATTCGCTGGCAATTCCCGACTCACTGGCGGCTCCTGATTCGCTGGCAGCCCCCGACTCACTGGCGGCTTCTGATTCGCTGGCAGTTCCCGATTCACTGGCGGCTTCTGATTCGCTGGCAATTCCCGACTCACTGGCGGCATTGCCTCCTGATACAACGTTGGTCGATTTTGTCGAAGCATACCATAATGTCAAAATTTTTAAAAGCGACATACAGGTCATGTGCGATTCGCTGCTCTTCACATCCATAGATTCGATTGCCAGACTCTTTAAGTCTCCGATAATATGGTACGAGATTACCTCTCAGATTACTGCGGACAGCATGCAGTTCCTTGTCCGTAATGAGACGCTGGATAAAGGCCTGCTTTTCTCCAACTCTTTCGTCATCTCAGAGGAAGTGCCCGGGCAGTATTATCATCAGATAAAATCTCCGGAGATGGCCGGCTATTTCAAGGACGGACAGATCTCCCGTTTTGATGCAATGGGAGGAGTGACAGCGATGTTCTATGTGTCCGAAGATTCGGTGATCACGACTATGAATCAGAAGGAGTGCCGTATAATGACGGGCCGTATGAAAGACGGACAGGTACAGCGTATCCTTTATACCGAGAATGTAAAAAGCGATGCATATCCGGTGTGGGACCTGACTTCCGAGATGATGACGCTCAGGGATTTCAACTGGGTGCCGGATCTCAGGCCTGCAGACCGTTTCAGTGTGACTCCGCGATCCATACATAAGTCCAGGAGAAGTCAGATGGCCCCTTCTTCTGATTTTCCCCGCTTCAAGTATTCCTCGATATATTTCGAGGGTTACATGGAGAATGTCATGGCAGAGATCAAGCGCCGCAAGCCTCTTATCTGGCTCGAATAAGTACCGTATTTCAAGATATTTTGTTACCTTTGTAATTTAGTAGCAATTAAATTACAAAAGTATGATACAGTTTGATATAGATAAGCTGAACCACTCGCTGGACGAGGTCAGGGCTCTGCTTGATCCCCAGTGCAGGTTACATCTCGGAGAAGAATCCAAAAAGAGAATCGCAAAATGCCGCAACTATCTGGATGAGCGCATGAAGAACCAGAAAGCGCCCATCTACGGCGTGACCACCGGCTTCGGCTCGCTGTGCAATGTGTCCGTGGACAAGGACCAGCTCTCACAGCTCCAGAAGAACCTGGTGATGTCCCACTCCTGCGGCGTGGGCGAGGAGGTAAGGCCCGAGATCGTGCGTCTGATGATCGCCCTGAAAGTGAAGTCGCTCTCATACGGCTACTCCGGAGTGAGAGTCGAGACGGTAGAGAGGCTGGTGGACTTCTTCAACGAGGGCATTACTCCCGTCGTATATCAGCAGGGCTCTCTCGGAGCATCCGGTGACCTGGCTCCTCTGGCCAATATGTGTCTGCCTCTGCTGGGCCTGGGTGAGTTCGACTACAAGGGCAAAAGGTATCCCGGCAGCGAGCTGGAGAAGATGTTCGGCTGGAAGCCTCTGACCCTGGCCTCCAAGGAAGGTCTGGCTCTGCTGAACGGCACCCAGTTTATGCTGGCCCACGCCGTATGGTGCATCATCAGGGCAGAGCACATATCCGCAGCCGCCGACAAGATAGCCACTGTATCCCTTGAGGCCTTCAACGGCCGCAAGGAGCCCTTCACTCCCGGCGTACATGCAGTACGTCCCCACAAGGGTCAGATGGAGACGGCCCGCGTCATCCTCGGCTACCTGCAGGGCAGCCAGCTGATCGACGGTCCCGGCAAGGAAGTCCAGGATCCCTATTCGTTCCGCTGCGTGCCTCAGGTACACGGAGCGTCGAAGGATGCCATCGCATACGTGGAGAGCGTGTTCATGACCGAGGTCAACAGCGCGACCGACAACCCGACCGTCCTGCCCGACGAGGATCAGGTCATCTCCGCCGGCAACTTCCACGGTCAGCCTCTGTCCATAACACTGGATTTCCTGGCTATAGCCCTGGCCGAGCTCGGCTCTATCTCAGAACGCCGTACCTATCAGCTTATATCAGGCAAGAGAGGCCTGCCTTCGTTCCTGGTGGCCAAGTCCGGTCTCAACTCCGGCTTCATGATTCCGCAGTATGCCGCCGCTTCCGTAGTAAGCCAGAACAAGCAGCTCTGCACTCCCTGCGTAGTGGATACCATTGACTCCTCGCAGGGTCAGGAGGACCATGTCAGCATGGGTGCCAACGCCGCCACCAAGTGTGTGCGTGTGGTCGAGAACGTGGAGAAGATCCTCGGTATCGAGATGTTCAACGCCGCCCAGGCCCTGGAGTTCCGTCACCGCGCCGGTGCCGGCAAGTCCTCGCCCGTGATCGAGAAGTTCTTCGATGATTACCGCAAGGAGGTTCCTTTCATCGAGGAGGATACGGTGATGTACACCAGGATCAAGGACTCAATTGATTTTATCAGAAAGGCAGAATTTTAACGATGTCGCTTTTTGTTAAAAATATAAAAAAGCTCGTCGGCGTAAGGCAGGAAGCTCCGCAGTCTCCCCTGAAAGGCAAGGAGATGGAGACTCTGCCCTGCCTCGACAATGCCTGGCTGCTGACCGAAGGAGACCGGATAAAGGCTTTCGGAGAGATGAACGGCACTGCCCCGGAGACTATCGGGGCTATGGAGGACGGTGCGGACGGGGTAATCGACGCCGCAGGCCGGATGGTGTTCCCCTCTTACTGCGACTCGCACACGCATCTGGTATATGCCGGCAGCCGCGAGATGGAGTTCATGGACAAGCTCCGCGGTCTGTCGTACCAGGAGATAGCCCGCCGGGGAGGCGGTATCCTGAACTCGGTGGAGCTGCTGCACAATACCCCGGAGGACGACCTTCTGCGTCAGACGCTGGTCAGGGCATGGGAGATCATCTCCCTCGGTACCGGGGCCGTGGAGATCAAGAGCGGCTACGGCCTGACCGTGGAGGACGAGGTCAAGATGCTCCGCGTGGCCCGCAGGGTGGGCGAGGAGACCCCTCTCAGGGTGCGTACTACCTTCCTGGGTGCCCACGCCGTGCCCGTCAGATATAAGGGCAACCGCGAGGGCTATGTGGATGAGATCATCCGCGACATCATGCCCGCCGTAGCGGCCGAAGGACTGGCCGACTATGTGGACATCTTCGTGGAGGAAGGCTTTTTCACAGTGGAGGATGCCAGCCGTATATTCGAGGCGGCCGCCAGGTACGGTATGCAGCCGAAGGTACACGCCAACCAGATGAGTTTTTCCGGCGGAGTACAGGTCGGAGTCAAGTACGGTGCGGCCTCGGTGGACCATCTGGAGTTCACCGGCCCCGACGAATTCAGGGCCCTGCAGGGCAGCGGCACCATAGCGACTCTCCTTCCGGGTGCGACATTCTTCCTGGACATGGATTATCCCAAGGCCAAGCAGATGCAGGAGTACGACCTTCCGCTCGCCATAGCATCCAATTACAACCCGGGCTCATGCCCTTCCGGGGACATGAAGTTCATGATGGCCCTGGCCATGATCAAGATGCGCCTGACGCCCGAGACGGTGCTCAACGCTGCCACTGTCAACGGCTCGTTCGCCATGGGGACAGCCGCCGAGTACGGTTCGATAACCCCTGGCAAGAAGGCCTCGTTCTTCATTACCAAGGAGATACCTTCCTATGAGTTCGTGCCGTATTCATTTACCTCGCAGCTTATAGAAGAGATAGTATTGAATGGAAAAATAATTAATAGATAAATCATGACAAGAAAATTGATCGAATGTGTCCCCAACTTCAGCGAGGGACGTGACATGCAGATTATCAAGCAGATTACAGACGCTGCTGAGAGCGTTGAGGGCGTAAGGCTTCTCGACGTGGATCCGGGTGCGGCCACCAACCGTACCGTAGTCACTTTCGTGGGCGAGCCAGAGAAGGTGATGGAGGCGGCATTCCGCGCAGTCAAGAAGGCTTCGGAAGTCATCGACATGAGGCATCATCACGGTGAGCATCCCCGTATGGGCGCCACTGACGTGTGCCCTCTCGTGCCTATCGCCGGCGTGACCATGGAGGAGTGCGTGGAGTATGCCCGCAGCCTGGCCAAAAGGATAGGCGAGGAGCTCGGCATACCGGTATTCTGCTATGAGAGTGCGGCCTATACTACCGAACGCAGGAACCTGGCTGTATGCCGCAGCGGAGAGTACGAGGGTCTGGCCAAGAGATTCGCCGACGGTGTGAAGCCGGATTTCGGTCCCGCAGTGATAGACGACTACACCGCCCGTACCGGTGCTACTGCAGTGGGTGCCAGGGATTTCCTCGTAGCCATCAACTATAACCTCAATACCACATCTACCCGCAGGGCCAATTCCATCGCCTTTGACGTGCGCGAGAAAGGCCGCAAGAAGAGGGAGGGTGATCCCATCACCGGCAAGGTGGTCAAGGATGCGGACGGCAACGTGGTATGGATACCCGGAACGCTCAAGGGCTGCAAGGCCATAGGCTGGTATATCGAGGAATACGGCATCGCACAGGTGTCCATGAACGTGACCAACATCAATGTCACTCCTGTACACGTGGCCTTTGACGAGGTCTGCGAGAAAGCCCATGCCCGCGGTATCAGGGTGACCGGCTCGGAGATAGTCGGCCTTATTCCCAAGAAGGTGCTCATTGATGCCGGCAAGCATTATCTGGCAAAGCAGAACCGCTCCTGCGGTATTCCCGAGGACGATATCGTGAAGATAGCCGTCAAGTCCATGGGACTGGACGACCTCAAGCCTTTCAATCCCCGCGAGAAGGTCATCGAGTACATCCTCGAGGACAGCGACAAGACGCCCAAGCTGGTGGACCTGACTGTCCGCGGCTTCGCTGAGGAGACTTCCCGCGAGTCTCCGGCTCCCGGCGGCGGATCGATATCCGCATATATGGGCTCTCTCGGCGCCGCTCTCGGTGCTATGGTGGCCAATCTGTCCTCGCACAAGAGGGGCTGGGACGACCAGTGCCCCAAGTTCTCCAAGTGGGCAGAGAAGGGTCAGGACCTGATGTACGAGCTGCTGCACCTGGTGGACGAGGATACGGCCGCATTCAACCGTATCATGGACGCCATGTCGCTTCCCAAGAAAACCGACGAGGAGAAGGCAGCCCGTGCCGCAGCCATGCAGGAGGCCACTCTCTATGCCACCGAGGTACCTTTGAGGACGATGAAGGCCTCATTCAAGGTATTCGGGCTGGTGGAGGCCATGGCTTCCGAGGGTAATCCCAACTCAGTCTCCGATGCCGGTGTAGGTGCTCTGGCAGCCCGTTCGGCCGTGCTCGGTGCATTCCTCAACGTCAAGATCAACGCTTCCGGACTGAAGGACCGCGAAAAAGCCGACGCTCTTGTAGCAGAGGCCGCTGAGATAGCCGCCGAGGCTGAGAAGCAGGAGAAGAAAGTGCTGGAAATCGTCAATTCAAAGATAAACTGATATGAAGATCATTGGAACAGGAAGCGCCCGTCCCTCTCTGACAGTGACCAATGCCATGCTGGAGAACTTCCTGGATACGAGTGACGAGTGGATTGTCACCAGAACCGGTATCCACGAGAGGCGTGTGATATCGTCCGAGAATCTGGAGGATCTGGCTTCCACAGCCGCCACCAAGGCGATGGAGGATGCCGGAGTCACTTCCGAGCAGATAGACTTCATCATCTGCTCCAATGTGGTGAACGAATATGTCACTCCCGGTCTGGGCTGCATCATCCAGGGCAAGATAGGAGCCACGTGTCCCACGATGGACATCAACTGCGCCTGCACCGGATTTCTTTACGCTCTGGATATCGCCGAGGCTTATCTGGCTACCAAGGATATGAAGAATATCCTGATAGTCTGCGCCGAGGAACCGTCCAGGATGATGAACTGGAAGGACCGCTCCAGCTGCATTCTCTTCGGAGATGCGGCCGGGGCTGTGGTCGTGACCAAGGGCGATGACCTCAAGGCCATCCGTCTGTCCACTCACTGTAAGGTGGAGGCCCTGTACCAGAGGCGCAGGCTCCAGCCGACTCCCTTTGTCACAAAGGAGGAGACGGATACTGACGGAGTGTCGATGAACGGCCAGGATGTCTTCAAGCTGGCGGTCTCGTCTTCTATCAAGGACATAGACAAGGTGCTGACCATGGCCGGTATCACCGCCGATGACATAGACCTGTATGTGCTGCATCAGGCCAATGTACGTATCATCGAGTCGATCCGGCATTTCGTCAATCAGGACAAGAGCAAGTTCCCCTTCAACCTGGACAAGTACGGGAACACCTCTTCGGCCTCTATCCCGGCTTTGCTGGACGACCTCAGCAGAGGTAATCAATTAAGAACAGGAGAACTGCTGCTGCTCAGCGCGTTCGGAGCAGGATTCACCACAGGAGCGTGTGTTCTCCGCTGGTCAAAATAAAAACGAATAGAATATGGAAAAAAGAGTAGTAGTGACAGGAATGGGAGTTGTGACTCCTGTCGGAAATAATGTAGAGACTTTCTGGAAGAACATCGTGAACGGTGTCTGCGGTATAGACTATATCACCCAGTTCCCTACGGACGGTCTCTCAGTGAAGATCGCAGGCGAGGTCAAGGATTTCAAGCCGGCCGACTACGGCATCGAGCCCAAGGCGGCCAGGAAGTTCGACCGTTTCAGCCTCTTCGCTCTCGCCGCAGCCAACCAGGCCGTGGCCATGAGCGGACTCAAGTCTACCGATAACGAGGAGGACGATACTCCCGGAACTGTTCATTCGGACCGTTTCGGAGTCTATATCGGCTCAGGTATCGGAGGTATGCACTCCTTCGTCAACGAGACGGCCAAGCTGATAAAGGACGGCCCGCAGTGGATATCCCCTCTCTTCATCCCTACGATGATAGCCAACATCGCGGCCGGTAACGTGGCCATAGCCCATCATGCGAAGGGCCCCTGTCTGCCTATCGTGACGGCCTGTGCGACAGGTACACACTCGATAGGCGAGGCTTACAGGGCGATTAAGTTCGGCTATGCCGACGCCATCATCGCCGGCGGTACCGAGGCTGCCGTCACACCTCTGGCTATCGGAGGCTTCTCCAACAGCAAGGCCCTTTCTCCGGCGGAGGATCCCATGGCGGCTTCCCTGCCGTTTGACGCCCGCCGTCAGGGTTTCGTGATAGCCGAGGGCGCAGGAGTAGTGATACTGGAGGAGTATGAGCACGCCGTGGCCCGCGGGGCGAAGATATATGCCGAGATCTGCGGATACGGCAACACCTGCGACGCTTACCATTATACAGCACCCTGTCCGGACGGTTCGACCCCGGCCAAGGCTTTCAGGCAGGCCCTGACCGAGGCACATTACAGCCCTTCCGACCTGCTGCACATCAATACCCACGGCACCGGAACTCCGCTGAACGACAAGTCGGAGACCGCGGCCATCAAGCTGGCTCTCGGCGAGACCGAGGCACGCCGCGCCATCCTGTGCTCCACCAAGTCCATGACCGGACATGCTCTCGGAGCCGCCGGCGGTATCGAGGCCGTGGCCGCAGTCATGGCCCTGCACGACGGCATCGTGCCTCCTACCATTAATTATAAGGAGCCCGATCCCGAGTGCGACCTGGATGTCAATCCCAACACTGCCCGCAAGGCTGGGCTGACCATGGCCCTGTCCTCGTCCCTCGGATTCGGCGGACACAATGCAGTGCTGGCCTTCAGGCGTCTGTAGTAAAGACAAACAACTAAAACCAAACTCAATATGGATAGAGAAGAGATTAAGAAATTTTTACGCCACCGCGAGCCCATGCTGCTCGTGGACGAGATGGAGCTTCAGGAAGACGGAACTGTCATCGGAAAGTATCATGTCAGAGGCGATGAGTTCTTCCTCCAGGGACACTTCCCCGGACAGCCCATAGTGCCCGGAGTCATCCTGTGTGAGATCATGGGGCAGTGCAGCTCGCTGCTCATCAAGGACTATCTGGTAGGGCACACCACGCTGTTCACCGGCATCGACAAGACCCGATTCAAACATCAGGTCGTGCCGGGCGACACCATAGAGGTTCATGCCCGTATCACCAATCACAGGGCCATGCTCTTCTGGATAGATGCCAAGGCATACGTAGGCGGCAACCTGTGTGTGGAGGCCAGCCTCTCGTTTGCAGTTGTACCTAATGATAAAGTAAATGGATAATATTATGTTAGAAGGATTATTAAAGGGTAAGGTCGCCCTTATTACAGGTGCCGCACGCGGCATAGGCAAGGCCATCGCCATGAAACTGGCCTCGGCCGGAGCGGACATCGCATTCACCGACCTCAAGGAAGACGACAATTTCAAGAATACGGTAGAGGAGATCAAGGCTCTCGGAGTGGAGTGCCGGGGCTATGCCTCCAACGCCGCTGACTTCGAACAGGCTCACGCTACGGTGGACCAGATAGTCAAGGACTTCGGCCATATCGACGTGCTGGTCAACAACGCCGGCATCACCCGTGACGGTCTGATGATGAGGATGTCGGAGCAGCAGTGGGACAGCGTCATCACGGTCAATCTCAAGAGCGCGTTCAACTTCACCCATGCCCTGACACCCATAATGGCCCGTCAGAGAGGAGGCAGCATCATCAACATCTCGTCTGTTGTAGGAGTCAACGGCAATGCCGGTCAGTGCAACTACTCGGCATCGAAGGCGGGTCTGATCGGTCTGGCCAAGTCCATAGCCAAGGAGATGGGCTCACGCGGTATCCGCGCCAATGCCATAGCTCCGGGCTTCATCATCACCGACATGACCAATGCCCTACCCGAGGAGGTGCGTCAGGAGTGGAACAAGAAGATTCCCCTCCGCCGCGGCGGTACTCCCGAGGACATAGCCAACGTGGCTCTCTTCCTCGCATCAGACCTGTCCTCGTATGTTACTGCGCAGGTAATAGTCTGTGATGGAGGAATGTTGTAGTTTTGTAGTATCTAAGAACCTTAACATATGAGAAAGATATTTTTAATGGCTGCGTGTCTGGCAGCATTTACGGTACTGGCCTCATGCGAGAAGCCGTCTACAGAGAAACCGGGGCCTGATGGGCCCGTAGTGCCCGGTGATACCACGGATGTAGTGATTGATGCACCTGTTCTTTCGCTTGTTTCTGATGACCGTATCGAAGTCGGATATGAGGGTGGAACATTTACCATTGAATATACGGTAACCAATCCGGCAGAAGACGGGAGTCTGAGTGCGTATGCAACGGAAGGCGCGGACTGGTGTTCCGGTTTCGACTGCTCTGAGGAGGGCATAGTGGCTTTTTCCGTAGCCGGAAACGAAGGTGAGGCCAGGGAGTGTGAGGTGACTCTGGTATATGATTATGCTGACGGGACACAGGAGGTGTCGGTGACTGTCGTTCAGGCAGAGGCCAGTCCTTATGATTATGTGGTGGATATAGAGTCTGTCTCCGGTGATTACTGGGGCGGCCAGCACACTATTTCCGTCAATACAGAGATGGAGTACGAACTGCATATGTCAGATGCCTCCGGTGAGTTCAACTATATATTCCACCTTTATTCCACCAGACCTTCTGATCTCGAGGCTCCAGCTCCTCCTGCCGGGACATATAGGCTTGATACCGAGAACCTGACTAATCAGTGGACGATAAGCAGGAGTCTGTCGGGATTCTACACCACAGACGAGGCGTCAGCCATAAGGTTTGAGGAAGCTCAGATAGAGATTACCGGGGAAGGAGACGGGTATTCGTACCTGATGCATCTGACGGATGCTGAAGGCATGGAACATGAAGTGACCTATAACGGTCCTGTTGCCCTTGTCAACCAGGATCAGACTTTCATCAGTACTCTCGAAGATGATGTGGAACTCAATATAGCGAACGGAGAAGCGGCGATCACCGGGTTCTGCTTCGGCTCGTCCCGCTATCCCGGAGTCAATGAGTGGGCTCTTAGTCTCTATTATGCTGAGAGTTCGAAGAACTCATGGTGCTACCAGATCCACCTGTTGCTTCCCGCGGACAATACTTTTGAAGATGGTGTGACACCCGGAATATATCCTGTAAGCACATCCCGCGAAGCTGGAACCGTGGTCGCAGGTTATATGGACGAAGATGACTGGATCATGGGCGGCTGGGCATACGATCTATACTATAACGAGGACTTGCCCCGCGGTCCTATGGTTGAAGGAGAGGTCATCATAGAACTGGATGAGTCTACTGGAGTATATACTTTCACATTTGACTGTGTGGACGACAACAGGGAGACTCCACACAAGATTACCGGGACTATCTCAGGCATACCCAGTGTGATGGATTTCTCATAGTATGCTGTAAATTGAATTATTTGGCCAAATAAATTGGTTTTATTGTAATTAATTAGTAAATTTGGTCGTTGATACTTATAAACCCATCTTATTATGATTAAAACTAGCATACTTCAGCGCATTCTTTGCATAATATGCGCGTTTGCCACGTTGGTGACGGTTAATTCGTGCTACTACGACGACACTGATGTAAGAGACTCGATAAAGGATCTTACAGAACGAGTGGAGGACCTCGAGAAATTTATGGAACAGGTCAGCGAGGACATAGAGTCTCTCAACAAGTTGATAGAGAAACTGCAGTCCGAAGTGACCATAGACAATGTTGTGGACAACGGTGACGGATATACTGTCAACTTTTCTGACGGCACTTCTATTACTATCTATGATGGCGAGGACGGAGAGGACGGCATGAATCCTCCGGCAATCACTGTTGTGGAGGAGGACGGAGTCTACTACTGGGCTTTGGAAGGTGAAAACGGTATCGAATACATCCTTGACAAGGACGGAAACAAAATCCCTGTCAACGGGAATGCTCCTCAGGTCCGAATCAATGATGAAGGTACATGGGAGATATCTACGGACGGAGGCCTGACGTGGGAGGATACCGGAATGCCGGCATATGGCGACGGCGGTACCGGCGGATATGTCTTCAACGATGTTACTGAGGACGACAATTATGTTTATTTCACTTTGCGTGACGGTACAGTGGTCAAAGTTCCCAAGACAATGGATTTGAGTTTCAGTTTCGGAACAGACGAGGATGTCCTCTACTTTGAGGCTGGCGAGAGCAGAACTCTGGATTATCAGCTTAGTGGAGCATCAGAAGTTACAATTACCAAACCCAATGGTTGGAGGGCATCGATAGAAAGTGAAGGTTTTGTGATTACAGCTCCTTCAGCAGACAATGTGTATGCGGAAAAGGAAGGTGTTGTGAGTGTTCTGGTAGTATCCGCCAATGGCCAGAGTCTTGCGGCTGAACAGGGAGTCGCTATAGCTGCTCCGGCACCGGTGCTGACTCTTACATCTGAGTCAGAGGTATCATTTCCTAAGGACGGAGGAGACGTGTCTATAACCTATGCTGTTGAGAATGCCCGTGAGAACGGAGTCATCTCTGCTAAGTCGGAGGCTTCATGGCTCACATTTGATACAGCCACTCCCGGCCGGGTGCTTGTGACTGCATCTGCAAATGCGGACGACGCAACGAGAACGGCAGTTGTCACTGTGGTGTACACCTACGACGGAGGAAAGACAGTGTCCTTCGATGTCGCAGTGACTCAGAGCATGTATGATTACGAGTTTGACCTGCCTTATCTGACAGGATCTTATTATGGTGATGACTACAGCGTCAACGACGGGGAGATGATGTACCAGCTGTATCTGACCAATAACGAAGAACTGTGGCAGTATGGCGGTGCCTATTACTGGATATCAATACTGTCCGGAGAACCTTCGGATATGAATGCGATAGCGCCTGCCGTCGGTACTTATACTATGTCTCCTTCAGCGGGCAGTGATATAGCCGGTATGAATACGGTGATTAAGTCAAGAGACTACACTATTGCATATGTCTATCCCGATGCGTCTGTCGGGGGAACGTACTATGCTGCCTTCTTCAGTTGGGGCGAGCTCGAACTGACTTATGAGAACGGTGAGTACCACCTTGATGCAGTGCTGACCGATACCCGCAACAACACGCATCATATCACTTATACCGGCCCTATCGTATGTACTAACTTTGCACAGCCTGATGAACCCGATGAGCCTGAGAATCCTGATGCGATCTCCCTCCTTACCGAGGACCTGACGATTGACTGGCCTGCAGGTTTTCTGGCAAGTGCATATTATTGGGGGGAGAACAGGTATGCGATAGATGTCCGTGACAATTACAGTTATGATCATTCTGTCCAGATAGAGTTCTACTGCTCGACAGCACCTTCCGACAATGGTGGCTATCTTCCTGGAGGGAGTTATACTATAGCAGACAGCAAAGCAGTCGGTACAGCTCTTGTGGGCACATTGACTGAGAGTACGTTTGGTGGAGTAACTCTTGCAGGTTCATGGGTTTATCCCAGAAGTGCCCAGTCCGCTTATTCCGGTGATGCGGCTCCACTTGTGGAAGGAACGGTAGATATCGTGCAGGACGGTCAGAACTATACCTTGACAGTCAATGCTGTTGATGACGCAGGCAATAAGATAACAGTCTCAGCAGGATTCACTGCCAATGAGTACTCTGTTTTTGATATGACAGCGTGGTAATATCAAGATCCTGCAGATAAAGATCTTCAGTCGGAGGTGCATTGGTGCCTCCGACTTTTTTATTGCGTGTCCATTGACGGCCAGTGTGATACAAGTCAAGCGCAGCCTGTCGGCCCGGATAATGACAGTATGGCGGTAAGGTGGAACGGACAGCCATCCATGAAAAAAACTTTGAAAAAAAACGAAAAAAGGTATCGGTTAGAAAAAATTTATACCTTTGTACGTTGAAATATAATATCTGATGATGAAAAGAATATCTGCATTATTGATTGTGTTGCTGACCGCTTCTGTCTCCGTGCTCTTCGCTCAGGAGACCCACGCGCAGTGGAAAGCAGAAGTAGAGCAACTGGACAAGAATCTCTACCGTGTCTCCATGACGGCGGCTATAGATTCCAGCTGGCATATCTACGACACTCTCCGGACGGAGTTCGGACCTACGGCTACGGTGGCGGAGTTCAATATCGCTGACGGCCGCCGGGCTGAGAAAGTAGGAGGCGTGACCATCTCCAAGGAACCTTATAAATACTATGATGACATTTATATGATGGAGATCGGCTATTTCGAGGAGAGCGTGACATTCTCACAGGATATCCGTCTGAAAAAGAAAAACGCGGAGGTGGAACTCTACGTAGAGTGGATGACCTGCGACGAGAACAACTGTACGACTCCTCAGGAGTTGGCGTGGACGGTGAGTCTTCCCGATATGACCGTGACCGAGGTGGACCTGTATGCCGAGGATACAGTATCGGCTCCTGCAGAGACCGGCACTGAGAGCAAGGGACTCTGGGGTATGATTCTGGAGGCCATCATGTGGGGCTTTGTCGCGCTGCTTACCCCGTGCGTGTTCCCTATGGTCCCGATGACCGTATCCTACTTCCTCAAAGGAGAGGGCGGTCCTTCCAGAGGACGTATGAGAGCGGCCATGTACGGTATCTTCATCGTGGCCCTCTATACCTTGCCGATTGCAATCATCATCCTGGTGACCAGGATTGTCGGAGGAGACGCAGTGACGGCCGACATCTTCAACTGGCTGGCTACGCACTGGCTGCCCAATATCATCTTCTTCCTGGTGTTCATGGTGTTCGCTGCTTCCTTCTTCGGAGCGTTCGAACTCACCATGCCTTCCAAGCTGGTCAACAAGTCCGACTCAAAGGCCGACACCAAGGGATTCGGCGGCATCTTCTTCCTCGCTCTTACCCTTGTGCTCGTGTCATTCTCCTGCACCGGCCCTATCGTAGGTATGGTGCTTATCAAGTCCACCCAGGGCGAGTTCTGGGCACCTATCCTTACCATGCTGGCGTTCTCGATAGCCTTTGCGCTGCCGTTCACGATATTCGCTCTCTTCCCCTCGATGCTCAAGAAGCTGCCTAAGAGCGGAGGATGGCTCAATACCGTCAAGGTCGTGATTGCTTTCATAGAGGTGGCTCTCGGCTTCAAGTTCCTCTCCACAGCCGACCAGACCTATCACTGGGGCCTGCTCGACAGAGAAGTTTACCTGGCTATCTGGATTGTGGTATTCACCCTGCTGGGCTTATACCTGCTGGGCAAGATCAAGTTCGCTCACGATGACGAGGTGAAGCACATAGGCGTGGGTCGTCTGACTCTGGTGATCATAGTATTCTCGTTCGTGGTTTACCTTATCCCCGGTATGTGGGGTGCGCCTCTGAAGGCCCTTTCCGGCTACCTGCCTCCTCTTACCACTCAGGACTTCGTGCTGGGTCAGGAGCAGGCTCCGGTCGTGATTCAGTCCTCGGGCACTGAGTCATCCGCTCAGACCGAAACACTGGATATGGGTACACCCAAGTACAGTGACTTCCTGCATCTTCCCCACGGACTGAAGGGCTTTTTCGAGATCAATGAGGCCAGGGAGTACGCTGAGAAAGTAGGCAAGCCTCTGTTCATAGACTTCACCGGCCACGGCTGTGTCAACTGCCGTGAGATGGAGGCCCGCGTGTGGTCGGACCCTCAGGTGCTCGACATGCTCCGCAATGACTTCGTGGTGCTGGCCATGTACTGCGACGATAAGAAGAGAGCGGATGAGAGCGACTGGATCACAGTGGGCAACAGGACGCTGAAGGATATAGGAAAGATCAACTCGCATATAGCGACCACCCAGTACGGCGTCAACGCGCAGCCTTGCTACGTGCTTGAGGGCCGTAACGGCGAGCTGCTGGCAGAACCCAGAAGTTATGATCTGGATGTAGACGCATTTGTACAGTTCCTCAAGGGAGGACTGGAGAATTATAATAAATAATAGAAAACCAAATACTTATATACGTTATGTCTAGTTTTAGAACTATTATTGGCAGTATGTGCGTGTTATGCACATTTGCTCTGTTTTCTTGTGAAAACGACAATCCCGATGGGGGGCCGGATATAACTTCTATCGGCAATTCAATTTATTTGCCCAATGAAGCCGGGGCCTCAGTCTCTGTCGATTTGGAATTCGACACCGATTGGTTTATCTCCAATAAGACAACATGGTTTACAATTCAGCCTCTGTCAGGAGTGGCCGGTCCTGCGACTATTTCTGTAGCTGTCCTGGAGGACAATCCTGATTTAAGGGAAAAAGAAGCAAGTTTTGTTATTACCACCAAGGATGCGTCCGGGCAGGATGTGGGCACCCAGTACTATGTGATACAGGATGTTACCCCTGGCTTCAATATCGCGAATAAAGTTGCAGCTGTCAATGAGACAGCCCAGACTTATACCTTTACTCTGGAAGGTAATGTTAAGTACGAGGCGGTACCTGATGTTGACTGGGTCACCATTAACAGTATCACATATGATTCGACTAAGCTCCAGGATAATCAGACTTATTCCAAGTATATGGTTTCTCATATCGAGATGTCGATAGAGGCCAATACGGGTGATGTCCGCAGTGCACAGATAGCTCTCCAGGGAGTTGACGGTGAGACTAACGAGACAATAGAGATAAGCCAGTATGGTGAAATTAGTGCTGATTTCAAGAAGGACTTTTACAGACGCTCTTTCCTGATGAAGTGTACAGCCACCTGGTGCGGTCCCTGCGGAACAGCCAGCAATCAGATTCATGCTGCTGAGGGGCAGAGACCAGGCCGTATGTTGTGGTCCGCGTTCTATACAAGCAGTTCATACGGAGAATTAGCAGAGTGGACAGGCGTTAATAATTATTTCAACACCGTGGGTATTTCCGGATGGCCGACAATGGTATTCAACAACTATGTAAGTTGGGCAGGAGCTACTGACTATTATGTGAAGCTGATAGATGAATCAGTGGCCAAGTCTCCTGCAAGCACCAATATTGCCGGTATAGCCGCAATCAACAGCGGCAACATAGAGCTTGGGCTCAACATAGCGTCAAAAGAGACAATGGATGCCAACGTGAGCATACTTATCCTTGAGGATAGTGTTGAGCATTATCAGGCAGCTCAGGGAAACAATTACATACACAATAACATCGCCCGCGGTGAGATGACGCAGGTATGGGGAGACAAGATTTCACTGACTGCAAATACCATCACAAAACTGAACTACTCTGCGGCAATCCCCTCTTATATCCTTAATCAGGACAATCTGCACCTGTATGTGATTGTTTATAAAGAAGGAAAGTTTGTAAGCAGCGTCGCTCCCAATGCAGATTACGGCACTATAGTGGACAATGTTGCGGATATACCTGTCAATGGATTTACATTGTTTGAGTATGAGGAATAATTAAATATCAGTAGTATGAAAAAAACAGTAATATTGATGGCGGCAATGCTTATGCCGCTTATGGCTATGGCTCAGAAAGGGCTTCCCAGTGTGGAAGTGAAGGATATTGATGGAAATGCTGTAAATGTTCAGTCAATTCTTGATGACGGTGTTCCCATTATACTTTCATTCTGGTATACGACATGTAAACCTTGTCTCCAGGAGTTGGGAGCTGTCAACGATGCCTATGTTGACTGGATTGAAGAGGCTGATTTCAAGGTGGTAGCCGTCTCTACGGATGATTCTCGCTCAAGTGCGAAGGTTAAGCCCATGGTCAATGGCCGCGGTTGGACTGATTTTACCATCCTGCTTGACGAGAACGGAGATCTTAAACGTGCGATGAACGTTCAGACTCAGCCTACGGTCTTCGTGCTTGACAAAGATGGAAACGTGGTGTATACCCATACGGGTTATACTCCCGGCAGCGAAGAGGAACTTTTTGACCAAATTTTAAAGTTACAGTAAGTTTATGATCAGAAGATTGACCCTAGCAGTAGGTCTTCTGACTCTGGCAGCAGTTGCCTTTGCCCAGGAGGACAGAGGCAACTTTTCTGCTGGGTTGGAGACCAATACTACATATTATTTCGGAGACGAGAAAACTGGTGCTTCGGAGTTGCGGCCGGACGGGCGGATGGGCTCCAACAACTATCTTAAGGTGGATTATTCCTGGAAAGGTTTTTATGCGGGACTTCAGATAGAAAGTTATCTGCCCCCGCTTCTGGGTTACTTCCCCAAGACAGCTGTCGGCGGTCAAGGCGATATGTTCAGCAGATATGACATATATGCCGGTTATTCAGCAAATGGCTGGGATGTCAGGATAGGAAGTCTCTATGAGCAGTTCGGCAGCGGCCTTCTTTTCCGTACTTACGAGGACCGTACTCTGGGTATCAACAATGCGCTTCAGGGAGTCAAGGTAGGTTATACTTTTGGAGATTTCCTTACGGTCAAAGCTATTTACGGCAGGGCTCGTGATGTCATGGAGTATACATCTACGATGGTTTCGGGAGCGGATATCTCTCTGTCTATTTCAAGAGCCGCAAAATGGGACAGTTTCGACTGGTCTATCGAGGGAAGTGTGCTTGACAAGTATGAGAACGCTGACCAGATGCTGCAGGGCCAGAAACCTCATACACTTGGCTATTCGGCAAGGATGGCACTCGGTTATGCAGGTGTGCGTTTGAGCGGAGAGTATATGAACCGTCAGAGCGATCCAGGCACCTACAACAGTATGAACACATCAAGAAGCGAAGCAATCCAGATCGATCTGGGTTATACAGGATACGGTCTCGGAGCCCTGTTCTCATTCCGTAAACTGCACAATCCGTTCCTTCAGGCATCGCGCAACCTTGGCCCGACAGATATATATACGTATCTCAACTATGTCCCCGCGCTGACTCAGCAGCATACGTATTCGCTTGCAACACTTAATCCTTATGCGCCCCAGAACGATGAACTGGGAGGTCAGGCAGACTTGTATTACAATTTCCGGCGCGGAACAGCCATCGGTGGCAGAAAGGGTATGAAAGTACATGCCAATTTCTCTACTTATTATGGCAATATCGCAGCTTGGTATGGCATGCCTGATGGTAAGAGCGAACTTCTTTTCAGAGATCTGACAGTAGATGTCGAGCGTTGGTTCGGCAGTGATTTCAAGATGATTCTGTTCTATTCATGGCAGACATACAACCATGCACCGGGTTCTGGAGATGAGGCTTCTATGTGGAGGTCGCATGCAGTGGTTGCTGATATGACATATAAGTTTGACCGCAAGAATTCTCTCAGGCTTGAACTTCAGCATCTGTTCTCAAAAGATGATCACAAGAACTGGGCTGCTGCTATGGTAGAGTACAGTTTCGCTCCCCGTTGGAGTGTATCCGTACAGGATATGTGGAATTATGGAGACACAAAGATTCATTATATCAACGGCAGTGTAAGCTATTCTTATTCAAAAGTCCGTGCCCAGTTGAACTTCGGACGTTTTAAGGAGGGGTATCAATGTTCCGGTGGTGTATGCCGTCAGACTCCGGCTTATACAGGTGTCAATCTCTCACTTATCGTGGCACTGTAGTGTGTTGATGTATAAAGAGTTGAAAAAGATAAGAGGGGAGCGCGCTCCCCTCTTGTCTTTTGTGGTCTTTCTTGACTCGTCATTGGCTCATATCCTGAAGAGTTATCTCTCCGGACCATGTTGCTGTTATTGTATTTTCCGTAATGGCATCGTCGGTTGCGTTGATGGTGATAGTGTAGATGCCGTCATTGACGGCAATGTCAATGTACCCGTTTGTAAGGGGGGCGATGAGGTCACCTTGCTGGGCATTGTCCATAAGCCAGAACCAGGAGCCGTATTTTACGTAGCCGGTGATGAAACCAAGCAGAGCAGTGTATTCCCCGTAATCGCAGTCGAGTATGGCATATCTTCCTGCCGGTATGCCGGTTTCAACATTGCTTGATGCGGGGGCGCATATATCGAGTTGAAAGTAGTCCCCGTCTTTGCTGTATGGCAGAGGGGAAAGGGTTATTATCCAATTAGAGGTGCCGGACATATAGCAGTCGCTGTAGTACATCGCAGCGCATGTGGCACCTGTCAGATCAGCATTGTAGTCTTCGGTAAGTGTGGATATGTAGGATCCTTTAGAGTAGTCAGTGAGACTTATCGGGCCGGAGTATCTTACACGGTGTTTTTCTCCGTTGGTGTCTGTGAGGATGGCCTCGCATGTATATGTCCCTCCTTCATGCGTTACGACAAGAGTGCCTTCTGTGAAGTATGCGGCTGACGCACCTTCGGGTGAGTTGTTGAACACGCGGCTGTCCTGTTTTCCGAATGTCCATGGTCCGTTTGATTCGGAGAGGGTGTATGTTCCGGCCGGCGGAGCGGGCTCGTCGGAATTGTCAGGGGCTTTGTCTGTGTATATGTCAAACAGATAGCTTAGACCGTCTCCGGTATTCATATTGTCATCCAGGGGACTTTCTGCAAGCCATGTATAGTACCGGTGGTATGTAGTCATTCTGTCTCCATAATAGTAGCCGAAAGCATATGAAACTTCAGTCATATAGGAATAAGGGCAGTTCTCCTGGATGATATTGGCTTGTGCGCTTGTCTCTCCACCTTCGTAAACATAGCGTAGTGTGAGAACAGTACTGCGGTTCTCGCCGGTGTTATTGTCAGTTACGGAGAATGTCAGTGTTCCGTCCGTGTCAGTGTCGTAATCAGTAATCCATTCGGCCGTGGATTGAGGTACGATCCTGCCTCCGTCAACTGGTGAGGATATTGTGTAGTGGATGGAAAACGAGCCGGCATCGAAAGGAACAGTGATATTGCCTTGCTCTGTAATCGTTATGAGAGGGAATGTCTGGCTCTCATCGGCAGGCTTGCCTTTTTGGCAGGAAAACAGAAGAGTCAGGGCAAGTGCCGGAAGAGATAAGAATATTAGGACTTGTTTCATCTTGATGAGTGAATTTGAATACTCAAAGTTAAAAATTATTTTTGTTATTTAAACTGATTTTCTAATTTTGCAAATTTAGAATAGTATATTATAAACCAAAATACTTATTATCATGACAAAGTTTAGAACTATTTTGTTCAGCTGCGCCTGCCTGTTCGGCACGGTTGCGCTGTTCACTTCCTGCGAAGAGAATGAACAGGGAGTGACACCCGGCTCTGCTTCATCAATAGCAGTGCCTAATGAATTGAATGCAGTAGTGGTGAAGACAGTGACGTTCGAGTCTGATTGGGAAGTTGTGGATAAGACGGATACATGGTACACTGTGTCTCCTATGAGTGGCAGTGCGGGAACTGTAGATCTGGAGATTACCGTGCAGGATGTCCACACGGGGCTCATGGAGAGAGAAGGTAACTTCATGGTTGTTTCCGGTGCTGATGAAGGAACTTTGTTCTATGTGATTCAGGACGGATTTCCTGGTTTCTCACAAGATGTATTCAAGGCTGGAATCAGCGGAGATGCTCAGGACTATGCGATAGCAGTAGAAGGAAATGTGGAATTCGAGGTCGTTTCAGATGCTGACTGGTTCAAGGTAGGAGAGATCACTTCTGAGTCAACTCTGCTCAGTGACGGAGTGACACTCTCCAAGTATAGGACATATTATATCAATATTACAGCGCAGGCCAATGAGGGAGAGGAGACACGTACCGCCATCCTGACTCTGACTTCGGAGGAGGGCCCGACTGCCACAGTGGAGTTTTCTCAAATTCGCAGTTTCGGAGAAGTGGAATACACCCGTGATTTCCTCCGCCGTTCTTTGGTGATGAGGTTTACCGGTAACTGGTGCGGCTGGTGTCCTAATATGAATCATGGCATAGTAGAGGCGGTTGAGAAGTATGCCGATCACATTGTACCGGTTAATATGTATCAGGGATCGGGTGCATTGAGTTTCCCCGATATCAACACATATATGAACCAGTTCGGAATAAGCGGTTTCCCGACAGCTGTAATGAATTATTATGCCATGATCAACAATCAGCAGCCTTACTCTGTGATAACCAATGCAGTAGTGGATGCGGCAGAGGAGGCTGTGGCATCGCTGCCCGCTAAGACAGCCATCGCTGGAGTTGTGCAGGCTTCCGAGACTTCTTTTGATGTCAATGTGAATATCGCCTGCAAAGAGGCTGGTGAGTATTTCGTGACAGCCTTTATATTGGAGGACGGCATCATAGGTACACAGGCAGATTATGTAGAAGGCACAACTCATACTGATTATGAGCACAATGCTGTAAACCGCGCTGTTATGACAGATTACTTGGGAGACAGCTACAGGTTTGAGGCCAATTCCAGCAACGCATTGGTAATGAGTCTGGCAACTCCTACCAATATCCGTACTATTGAGAATGCTCATGTCGTAGTTATTGTTTCGTACAGAGGCAATTTCAAGGGCGAAGTGGCTTCAGGAGCGCTCTCTTACAGGGACTATGGTTACATTGTTGACAATGTCGTGGATATTCCGGCTAATGGTGTGGTCGATTTCTCCTACGAGGAATAGCAGTGTGAGGATAAGTGAAAAGAGGCTGACTAAATCACTTTTAGTCGGCCTCTTCTTTTGTGTTAGCGGGAATAGTTGTTCTATTGTAGCGGGAGGGCAGAAGGTGATATGTAGCCGACGGTCTGGTCTATGCTGTTGACATTTCCGCTCCATGAAGCTGTGACGGTATTTCCTATGTCATCTTTTCCGTCCAATATCAGGCTGTATGACATCCCCTCTTTGCTTATGCTGATTGTACCGGACACAATGGGAGCTACTCTGTCGCTCATGCCGTGATTGGTCATCTCATAGTACCATGTACCCACAGCAGAGCTGAATACATCTTTATAGCCGTACAGCGAAGTATACTCTTCCATTGAACCGTCTATGACAAAGTCTCCTGTTGGAAGACCTGCCGCAAAGTCATAGGATAATGGAGCGCACAGATCGAATTGGAATGCATCTCCGTTGCCGCCTGCGGGCACGACTGTTCCTGACCAGTTGGCAGTGAAGTTGTTGTAATAAGTCCCGAAGTAGTACGCGTACAGTGTAGCTCCATCCAGATCCATCTCATAGTCTCCGTCAAGTACTGATGTGTATGGATTGGTGGTATCGTATAGCGATACCGGGCCGGTGTATGTGATTCTGTGGAGCACTCCGGCTGTATCAGTAAGTTCGGCAGCATAGTGGTACCGGTCGCCGTCTTGTGTAATGATAAGAACACCTTCAGTAAAGTATATCATCTCGCCTGTGTCACCGTCGTACAGTCTTGATTCTCTGCTGCCGAAGGTCCCGATCGAAGTAGATGCGCTGAGTGTGTATGTGCCTGGGGCCGGGGCTATTGCATCCATGTCTGTCGGTGCGTCAGCGTAGATGTCGAAGCAGTAGCTGATGCCTGCTCCTAGGGCATCACCTTGGAGCGGATTCTCCGTCAGCCAGGTGTAATAGCGCATGCTGTTGTCAGTATACTGATTCCCATAATAGTATCCGTCAGCATAGGTGGCCTCGAAGACGATGGCATTGCTCGCTTCTTGGATAACATTGATCTGGGCGGATGTATTGCCTCCGTTGTAGGCATAGGTCAGGGTCAGTATGGCACTGCGGGCCTCTTTTGCCGGATTCTCCTCCACGGTGAAATACAGTAAGCCTTCGGTTGAAGTATCGTATCCGGTAATCCATGAGTCGGACGCGCTTGGAATCAGTTTTCCATCGGCTACAGGATTGGTAATTGTATAGGCAATGGACTCTGTTCCTGCAAGGAATGAGATTTGGAGATTGCCTATTGCATCAGTAAAAGAGATTGAGGGGGCCTGGGACTCGTCTACAGGAGACTCGGCATTATCACATGCGTTGAGCAATACCAATGCAAGGATAGTGGAAAATACAATGATTTTTTTCATACAGTGTTGATTTTTAAATGGTTGAAAATCATATCAATGATGCCGCTGTCCACCGTCTCGTCGAATTTGCGGGCCCACAGGTGCGGTACGTTCATCAGCAGCTCCATATCCCCGGTGCGGAATGTCCAGGGATGGCGTACGCTCTCTCCGCGGCTCCAGTCGATGAAGCGCATGTTGCTCAAGTTGACGGTATGCTCCTCTACGGCTTCTTTGACAAACAGCCGTTCCCGGAACGGGGAATTCCAGACGAGAGTGGCCATGAAGATCTCATCACAGGTATTGGTGTGGCGGAATACCTTTTCCAGCCAGTCCTCTTTTGACAGCACGTATCTGGCAAGAGAGTCGGTGATGCTGAACCACTGGGAGGCGGAGTGAAAGTCTACTTCCCGGTTAATGCGGTGCCCAATGGCTTTCTGAATGCTCTTAAACGAGTTGTTGAGGAAATGGGTCAGGAAATTGCGGGCACCCTCGGGGAAGAGGGTAAAGTAATGCAGCCGGTCATAAGTCTCGTCTTTCATCTCCCAGAAGTCTATGAATTCGCATCCGTCATGCTTCTCGAAGAAGGCGTGTATGGTGTCCTGGCTCTTGATCGGCAGGTCCATGCCAGACAGCAGGTGGAAGTAGCTGTATGTTCCGTGGCTGACGGCCTCCTTCAGCAGGGCGAGCTCGCATCTCATGATGCTCACTCCTCCCCAGCTGACCCTTATTCTGGGCTCAATGAAGACGAGTCCGGAGTATCTGCAGGCATCATCCCAAGCCGACTGGTCGAAGGCGGCCTTCCGGTCCACGTGGACGAAGATGTCGTTGCGCGGGTCATCGAGCAGCGCGAGCAGCTTTCTCAGCTGTCCGAAGTTCTTATGCGCCAGTATCAGGTATGCGTGGCGTCTGAGTGTGGAGTCGGTCATATATCATGTCTATTATCTTACTGTCTACGGTCTCGTCGAACTTGCGGGCCCACAGATGAGGCACATTCATGAGCATCTCCAAATCCTCTGAACGGAATGTCCAGGGATGGCGTATGCTTCCTCCTCTGTCCCAGTCTATCAGGCGAAGACTGCCTTTGACTGCCTTTTCCCGGAAGGGAGAGTTCCAGACGAGCGTGGCTATGAAGATCTCGTCGCACAGGCAGGTGTGGCGGAATACCTTTTCCAGCCAGTCCTCTTTTGACAGCACGTATCTGGCAAGAGAGTCGGTGATGCTGAACCACTGGGAGGCGGAGTGAAAGTCTACTTCCCGGTTAATGCGGTGCCCAATGGCTTTCTGAATGCTCTTAAACGAGTTGTTGAGGAAATGGGTCAGGAAATTGCGGGCACCCTCGGGGAAGAGGGTAAAGTAATGCAGCCGGTCATAAGTCTCGTCTTTCATCTCCCAGAAGTCTATGAATTCGCATCCGTCATGCTTCTCGAAGAAGGCGTGTATGGTGTCCTGGCTCTTGATCGGCAGGTCCATGCCAGACAGCAGGTGGAAGTAGCTGTATGTTCCGTGGCTGACGGCCTCCTTCAGCAGGGCGAGCTCGCATCTCATGATGCTCACTCCTCCCCAGCTGACCCTTATTCTGGGCTCAATGAAGACGAGTCCGGAGTATCTGCAGGCATCATCCCAAGCCGACTGGTCGAAGGCGGCCTTCCGGTCCACGTGGACGAAGATGTCGTTGCGCGGGTCATCGAGCAGCGCGAGCAGCTTTCTCAGCTGTCCGAAGTTCTTATGCGCCAGTATCAGGTATGCGTGACGTTTCATCTTACGGGCTTGTTCAGGGCGGTCTGCAGGAAATTGACGGAGGCGGTCCGCATCTCTTCTATTCTTGAAGCCGCGTAGGTGAAGTCAGTGTCAGGTATGGCGCCGGGATCGGAGTCCGGTGTGATGACTCTTCCGCTCAGGCCGGTCATGGTGAGCAGGGAAGTGATGCGCTCCACTCCGTACCGGGGCAGGAAAGTAAGGAACTGTTTGCCCAGAAGTATGGAGAATGCTGTCCCGTGAAATGAGTTGGTCACTATGAGCGAGGCGTTTAGGAAATACCCAAGGAACTCTCTCGGGCCGCAGTCTGAAGGCAGTGTCACAACTTCCCTTCCGGTCTGTGCAGCTTTCTCGCGGGCCATCTGAAAATAGACCTCGGGAAGCCCGAAGGAATAGGTCAGGATGTATCCCTGTTTTTCCGGCATGATCGCGATGCGGCTCCATCCGTCCTTGCCGATCATGAAGACGGGGTCCAGTACCACAGAGCACTCTATTCCGTTCGTTCTCAGAAATCCGGCCAGAGCCTCCTCTCTCACGCTGATGCTGTCCATGTTGGAGCATAGCCTCACGAACCCTGCGGTGTCCTTTGCTGCTATGCTCCCGTCTCCGGCACTGGCGGCGTAGGCTATTTTTCTGCAGGAGTTACCGAACCCGTTGCAGAAAAATACGGGCATGGATTTTTTGGCGATCCGCTTGTTCCATATCTGGTCGCTGCCGCATATTATCGCGTCCATGCCGTCAGTTATGTGTGAGGATGCGATGTCTGTGACCCTTTCTGTCTTGGGCAGGTATTCTGTGCTGAATGTCTCGAATCTTCGCCATCTTTCCGAGGAAATTTTGCGGTCCTGTCCCCGGTACTTCGCGAGAGCCCTGATCAGGGACACTGCCGGACCGTTGTATTGGTAAAACATGGAGTACAGCTGGCGGAACGAGTACTTCTGATAGATGTAGTCGATGAATGGAGACCGGTAATCGATGAGTCTGGCATCGTGCCCCCACTCTCTGAGAAGGGTCAGAAGGGCGTAGGCCTGCAGCATCGCTCCGTAATTGTGGGCGTAGTGAAAAGTCAGTATGCCTATGTTCATTTAATCAGTTGTTTGAGTTGTTGCAGTAGTCTCCTCAATCCGTGTTCGGGCATGTAGATCGGGAGTATGTGTCTGAATCCTCCTGCTTTGTAGTCTTTCTCGAAGGCCGGGGCATCTTTGCTGATGCTGCTTGGATGCAGGAGGTTGGGCTGTAGGCAGTCCTTGATGTCGACGGCTTTGCAGTGAAGATCGCTCATGGCTCTTTCCAGCAGTGCGCGTCCTTTTTCAGTATTGCATATCAGCAGAGACAGTCCCTTGTCGTCCTTATTCATATCCGGGGCAGCTTTCTCCCATCCCCAGAAATCTCCCAGTGTCAGGTCTGATGGCCGCTCCATGTTGGCGAACGGACATCGTCCGCAGGAGGGACGCAGCATGATGTGCTTGTAGAACAATGCCGTGAATGTCTTGCAGTGCATCGTGCCGCCGTCGGCAAAACGGTAGGTCTCGCGGTGGGCTTTCCATCCAAATGTCCTCTTGTCGCGGAAATCCACAGAGATGATTTCCGATCCGCGGCGCTCTTCCAACCATCCCAGATAGTCTTTCCACACGGCCGGGGACGGAACTCCGTGACATATGATGTCAACGGTCACGAGATGTCCGGCCAGTTGTTTCCCGATCGCTGATTTCACGCCGGCCACCTGACAGGGGGTGCCGGAGAACATTACCGAAAGTCCTTTTCCGAGGTCTTCCCTGACTTGCCTTATTATGCCGTCCATGTCGCTCTGGACATATTTGCTTCCTTTGAAGCCGTCCCGTTCCTGTCTGGAGGCAGCTCTCTTGTGCGTTACTGTAAAATGTCCGGACCAGCCGGCTCCATATACGGAACCTCCCTCTTCCAGAATCCGGTCTGACAGGGCTATGAATGCAGCTCCGCTCCGGCTGGAGGTCACCTCGTTCATGTCCTTATGACGTACTGCGTATGAAGTGGGAGCGATGTTCCGGCTCTTGTCGTAGCCGTTGTTGAACGGGCACACTCTCTCGCATAGTCCGCACTCGACACATAAGTCGGCATTGACTGCGGGATATCTGAATCCCATCGTGTCAGCCCGCATGGAGACGGCTCCGTGGGGACAGACTGCTGCGCAGGCAGTACATCCGCAGCAGTCAGCTCTGTCGGTGATGTGTATCATGGCATTTTCTGCATTATGTCGGAGAAGCTGCCTTCAATTGGCGATGACGCCGAGCGTGACCTGTACTCTGTTTTCTGGAAGAAGGCTCCGGCCGTGACTCTGTCAAATGTCTTCTTGTCGAAAGGCTTGTCCTTCCAGTCCCACCAGAGGGCATGGGTAGGATCCTGTATGATCTTGGGCATCTTGTCAAAAAGCCGTGCGGCTTCGGGGTTGCAGCTGACTGTCATCTCCAGCATCAGCTGGTGCATGAAGTAGTCTATGATGCTGTCTTCCTTGAGCCAGTAGGCCTGGATAGCTTTATTCCAGGCTTTTATCAGACAGTTACCTTTCCTGGCACGGAAAAAGCAGTTCTGGACGAAAGCATATGAGCCGGTCAGACGGTCTCCGCTCATGAATATGAAGAAGTCTTCGTTCAGTATCTCTTCCGGAACCGGCCGTGTGACGAATGCCGTGGCATCCAGCCAGATGCCTCCATGACGGTATATCAGCTCAGTCCGGCAGATGTCGGTGAAGTGAGCAGGCCCTATCTTTCCTTCCTTCCATTTTCTGAGTATAGGCTCTGGAAGCTGTATCCAGTCCTGAAGGCTGTGCTCGTCGAGGACAATCAGCTCCTGACAGCAGTTGCGCCTTATGCTCCTGAGGCAGGCTTTGACTATTCCCGGAGCCTTGTCCTCTCCCTGAAGCCAGACAGTGAAGATCCTCTCCGGTTCGGACTCGGGGCTGATATCGCCGGTGACATCCTTTATCTCCGGAGCGTACCGGCTCAGGTATCTGAGTATGGCTTCCCGCTTGACATGTTCCCTTACTGTCTTTCTGACCTTTCTGGGTCTCCATAGCCAGTTCAGGATATGCCCGTACAGGATGATGTGCAGCCTTAGTCCTGTTCTCATGATATTCATGTCCTGTATTATTAAAATTCCGGCGGATGCACACCCGCCGGAATTTCTGTGGATTTACCGGAGTATCCGTTACTGAGCCAGACGCTTGTAGGACTCGTAGCGGATCTTGGCGTACTGCTCGGTCTTGTCGAAGAGTTCCTGAGCTGTATCAGGGAAGCTCTTCATCAGCGAGCTGTAGCGTACCTCGCCCTTGATGAACTCCTGGAACTTGCTCCAGTCAGGTTCCTTGCTGTCGAGGGTGAAGGGGTTCTTGCCTTCCTCGGCGAGAGCGGGGTTGAAGCGGTACAGATGCCAGTAACCGCACTCGACTGCGAGTTTCTCCTCATGCTGGCTCCTGCCCATGCCGTTGCGCAGGCCGTGGTTGATGCAGGGCGCGTATGCGATGATGAGTGAGGGACCGTTGTAGGCCTCTGCCTCCTTGAGTACGTTGAAGTACTGAACGGGGTTGGCTCCCATGGCCACCTGTGCCACGTAGACGTAGCCGTAGCTCATGGCCATCATGCCCAGGTCTTTCTTGCGCACCTTCTTTCCGGATGTCGCGAACTTGGCGACGGCTCCGGCAGGGGTGGACTTGGATGACTGTCCGCCTGTGTTGGAGTACACCTCGGTGTCGAGCACGAGGACGTTGACATTCTCGCCGGAAGCCAGGACGTGGTCCAGTCCGCCGTATCCGATGTCGTATGCCCAGCCGTCACCGCCGAAGATCCACTGGCTGCGTGCGGGGATCCAGTCGCGGTAGCCGTACAGTTTCCTGCAGGCCTCGCAGTCGCTTTCCTCGAGCATCGGGACGAGCTTGTCGCAGATCTCGCGTGTGGCTGCGGCGTTGCCCCTGTCGGCAAGCCACTGCTCGAAGAGGGCCTTGATGTCTGCGGAGCACTTGTTGCACTCCAGTCCCTGCTTCATCAGTTCAGCTACGGTGTTGCGTACTCTCTCCGTGCCGAGTCGCATACCGAGACCGAATTCGGCATTGTCCTCGAACAGGGAGTTGTCCCATGCGGGGCCGCGTCCGTTCTTGTCGGTGCAGTAAGGTGAGGACGGGAATGACGCGCTGTAGATGGACGAGCATCCGGTAGCGTTGGCCACCATCATGCGGTCACCGAAGAGCTGTGTGATGGCCTTGATGTAAGGTGTCTCACCGCAGCCGGCACATGCGCCCGAGAACTCGAACAGAGGCTGTGAGAACTGGGAGTTCTTGAAGTTCTGTGTCTTGGGAGCGACAGTGTCCTTGTAGCCCACGTTGGCATGCATGTAGTCGAATACTGCCTGCTGGTTCATCTGGGTGTCGAGAGGTTTCATCTCGAGGGCTTTCTCCTTGGCGGGACATACGTCTACGCAGTTGCCGCAGCCGGTGCAGTCCAGAGGGGATACCTGCATGGTGAAGCGGTAAGCCTTGAAGGCTGCCTTGCCTTCCGCGCTCCTGACTCCCTCGGGTGTCTTTGCCAGCTCCTCCTCGGTGGAGAGGAAAGGACGGATGGCTGCGTGAGGGCAGACATATGCGCACTGGTTGCACTGGATACATTTTTCGGGATTCCACTCGGGAACATTGACTGCGATACCGCGTTTCTCAAATGCGGCCGTACCTGCGGGTATGGTGCCGTCGGCATGTTCGCCGGTGAAGGCGCTGACGGGAATCTCGTATCCGTTCTGGGCGTTGACCACGTCGGCCACGCTGCGTACCCACTCGGGTGCGAGGCGGTCGAAGTTGGCCGGACGGAAGCGGGCCACTACGTTGCTCCACTCAGCGGGAACTGTGAGTTCCTCGTACTCGGCTCCGCGGTCCACTGCAGCGTAGTTCATGCTGACCACTTTCTCGCCCTTCTTGCCGTAGCTCTTGTCGATGGCTTTCTTCATGAAGGCCACGGCCTGCCCGTAGGGGATGATGCCGGTGATCTTGAAGAATGCGGACTGGAGTATGGTGTTGGTGCGGTTGCCCAGACCGATCTCCTCGGCTATCTTGGTGGCGTTGATGATGTAGACTTTCAGACCTTTCTCGGCGATAATCTGCTTTACATGGTCGGGAATCCTCTTGAGAGTCTCTTCCATCGACCAGAGGCTGTTGAGCAGGAATGTACCGCCTCTCTTGATGCCTTTGAGCACATCGTATTTATAAAGGTATGAAGGTACGTGGCAGGCCACAAAGTCGGGAGTGGACACCAGGTAGGGAGATGTGATGGGGCTGTCTCCGAAACGCAGGTGAGAGCAGGTGTATCCGCCTGACTTCTTGGAATCGTAGTCGAAGTAGCCCTGGCAGTATTTGGATGTATGGTCGCCGATGATCTTGATGGTGTTCTTGTTGGCACCCACCGTTCCGTCGGAGCCGAGGCCGTAGAACTTGCACTCGTAGGTGCCTTTCTTGGCCAGGGAGACTTCCTCGCCTACAGGGAGGGACTTGAAGGTTACGTCATCGGTGATGCCGATGGTGAAGTCGGCCTTGGGCTGTTTCTGCTTGAGGTTCTTGAAGACGGCGAATATCTGGGCGGGGCTGGTGTCCTTGGAGGACAGGCCGTAGCGTCCGCCGATGATGTAGGGAGCGTCACCGCCCATCTCGGCAAGTGTGGACTTGACATCGAGGTAGAGGGGCTCGCCTACGCTGCCGGGTTCCTTGCAGCGGTCGAGTACTGCGATGCGCTTGACGCTCTTGGGCAGGACTCTGAGGAAATATTTGGCTGAGAAAGGCCTGTAGAGGCGGACAGTGATGATACCGACTTTCTCGCCTTTCTCCATGAGGGCGTCAACGACCTCGCGGGCTGTCTCGCATACGGAGCCCATGGCGATAATGATGTCCTTGGCATTGGGATCACCGTAGTAGTCGAACGGCAGGTAATGGCGTCCTGTCAGTTCGCCTATCTCGCCCATGTAGCGGGCTACGATGTCGGGAACGGCGTCGTAGTAGGTGTTGCTTGCCTCGCGGGCCTGGAAATATACGTCGGGGTTCTGGGCGGTGCCTCTGGTCACCGGCTTGTTGGGGTTGAGGGCTCTCTTGCGGAATGCCTCCAGGGCCTTGTCGCTGATCATGCTCTTGAGGGCATCGGGGTCGAGCACCTCTATCTTCTGGATCTCGTGTGATGTGCGGAATCCGTCGAAGAAGTGGATGAAGGGCACGCTGGACTTGATGGTGGAGAGATGAGCCACGGCTCCGAGGTCCATGGCTTCCTGTACGCTGGATGAGGCCAGCATGGCGAAACCGGTCTGGCGGCAGGCCATCACGTCCTGATGGTCTCCGAAGATGGACAAGGCCTGGGTGGCGAGGGCGCGGGCCGATACGTGGAATACCGTAGGCAGCAGCTCGCCGGCGATCTTGTACATATTGGGAATCATCAGCAGCAATCCCTGTGACGCAGTGAATGTGGTGGTCAGGGCTCCGGCCTGAAGTGAACCGTGAACAGCACCTGCCGCTCCTCCCTCACTCTGCATTTCCGTTACTTTTACTGTCTCCCCGAACAGATTCTTCTTACCGAAGGCGGCCCATTCGTCTACGTATTCGGCCATGGTCGAAGAAGGTGTGATAGGGTAGATAGCGGCATGTTCACTGAACATATACGCTACATGCGCGGCGGCGTAGTTGCCGTCACATGTGATAAATGTTTTCTCTTTTGCCATTATTAGGACGATTTTAGTAGTTATTGTTATTTGTTGTAGTTTTATTTATTCGGAAGGCATTTTTTGATAAGCCCCTGCAGTACGGCTCCGGGACCGAGCTCCACGAACTCGGACGCTCCGTCGCGGTGCATGTTGAGCACCGTCTGGGTCCATCTTACGGGGGAGGTGAGCTGGCGCAGCAGCTTGTCCTTTATCTCTGCCGGGTCCGTGGAGGGCTGTGCGTCCACGTTCTGGTATACGGGGCAGACGGGAGCCTTGATCTCCGTCCTGCTTATGGCCTCGGCCAGCTCCAGTCTGGCAGGCTCCATCAGCGGTGAGTGGAACGCTCCTCCTACGGCCAGCCTGAGAGCTCTTTTCGCTCCGGCATCCTTGAGAGCGGCGCAGGCCTTGTCCACGGCTTCGATCTCGCCCGAGATGACGAGCTGGCCGGGGCAGTTGTAGTTGGCCGGGACGACGATGCCTTCTGTCTCGGCGCATACTTTCTCCACCAGGTCATCGGGCAGTCCGATGATGGCCGCCATGGTCGAGGGTCTGGCCTCGCAGGCTTTCTGCATGGCCATCGCCCTGGCATACACCAGGCGGAGTCCGTCCTCGAAGGACATGGCTCCGGCGGCGACCAGGGCCGAGAACTCTCCGAGGGAGTGTCCGGCTGTCATGTCCGGTCTGAAGTTATCTATGGTGGCCGCAGCGGCGACAGAGTGGATGAACACTGCCGGCTGGGTTACTCTGGTCTGTTTGAGGTCATCGGCCGAGCCGGTGAACATTATGCTGCGGATGTCGAATCCGAGGATGTCGCATGCACTGTCGATGAGCTTCTTGGCCCTGGGGCTTGCATCGTACAGATCCTTGCCCATCCCTGTAAATTGTGCTCCCTGTCCGGGAAAAACATAAGCAGTCATATTCTTTTTCAAATTTTATTTGTACATTTGCATTCCTTTTCGCCTCCGTAGTTTAATGGATAGAATGAGAGATTCCGGTTCTCTTGGTTGGGGTTCGATTCCCCACGGAGGTACTATTCTTCTATTATGAGTTCCTTCATTCTTTTTCTTACGATGTAAGTCGATGCGAATTCCGACAGTGAGTAAAGCAGCAGTCCGGCACCGAACAGTATGAACAGCCAGTTGCCTGCCTGATTCGGAAAGAAGAACATGATCACTCCTATGATGACAGTGAATGCCGGTCCCAGAAAGACAGTCCATGGTATCTGTATTGCTCTGCTCGCTCTTACCAGATTCACGATGTCCCCCAGACCGAAGATCAGCAGTACCAGCCCGAATACGAACATGATGAAGTTGATGAAGAACGACGGGAAGATCAGCAGCACCAGTCCGAAGGCGATGTCCACTATGGAATTGAGCATCAGAAGTGATATCTTCTCTTTTTTCCACTTTCCGGTATAGTACAGTATGATGTTCACAATCCCGATAAGCAGGATCAGCGCACCCAGAATGTACATGCAGTAGTTCTTGACCTGCTCGGGCCAGATAACCAGTACCAGGCCTCCTATCAGGGCTACGATGGCCCTGGCGTATCCGTAAGATCTGTCAAAAAAGACATTTGTCTGCTTCTCTCCGTTCATGTCTACTACGGTATTTCAATTAATTTACAAAGATACAAAACGATTTTGAAAACTCCGCAAAACAAAATATCTTTGTAAACAAATAAGGCGAAACTATGAGGAGAATATCCCTTTTTTTGATTTTCAGCGCATTTTCATTTCTGCTCGCATCGTGCGGAAGCGCGTCTAAGCTGAGCAAGGCCGGTCAGGAGTGGAACTATGAGATTGAAAGTGTCGGAGTAGGGGTCGAAGGAACCTATGCGGTCAAGGTGTGGAGCTATTACCGCAATCCTGACATGCCGGTGGAGATTCCGAAAAAAAATGCAGTACATGCCGTTATTTTTAAAGGAGTGCCGGCAGGAGGAGGCGCATCCGCGCAGCCACCGCTTAAAACAGATGCTGTCACCGCCTCGGATTCGGTATTTTTTGACAACTTCTTTCAGGGCGAATATCAGAACTATATCAATTCCATGGCTCCCGGAAGCCGTCAGGTACTTAAGGTCAAGAGCAGGAACTATAAGTACAAGGTCGGCTATGTGATCTCGGTGGCTAAGGACAGGCTGAGGAAACGTCTTGAGGAACAGGGCGTGGTAAGGGCTCTGTCTGATGGATTCTAGCTGCCATCAACTATTAACCAAATAAACAATGGAAAAAACAATTATTGCAGTAGTCTTGTATCTGTGCGCGGCGACTTCACTCTGTGCGCAGAACCTGGTTCCCTATGAACGCTCCGGGAAGTGGGGCTATAAGAGCCCGTCCGGGGAGGTGGTGGTCGATGCCAAGTATGCCGCCGTGAGCCGTTTTGCTGACGGATACGGGGTAGTATATGATTACAATACCCGACTGGCCGGCCTTGTGGAGTCATCCGGAAGAGTGGTCATAGAACCTAAATACCAGTACATCGACTTGTGTAGCGAAGGCTTTGTTGCTGTGTACATCTGCGGCAAGGACAAGGAAATGTGGGTGGACGGCCTTTGGACCTACATAGACCTGTCATCCCCGGATGTCCTTTTTTTCGGAGATGACGGATATGATCTGGTAGGTCCTTTCATAGACAGTGTGGCATGGGTCAACTGTATGGAGACCAAGACAATGCGCAAGCAACGCTATATGCCTGTAATGGATAAGAAAGGCAAGAAGGAGATAGGCAGGGACTACCTTTTCGGTGTCTCAGAGTCATTTAGCATGGACGATTTGTATGCACGGGACGATGACGGAAACCGTATCGTCTATGACGGGGCGTGGGTGCTTGTGGACAAGGATAAGCATGTCAGGACAGACATGAACAGGCCTTATCAGATGGTAGGAGAGTTCCGGGACGGTCTGGCATGGGTCAAGAGAGACGGGTTGTACGGGTATGTCAATGTTCGTGGTGAGGAAGTCATACCGGTGATATATACTTCTGTCCAGGGTGCTCCCGGAGCAGGCGCCACATCGCTGCTCCTGCGTCCCGAGAGCGGTGCTGTCAGGTGGGTGATGAACGGCAGGGGGGAGATGGCATGGCTCAATGAGAAGGGCGAGGTGGTCGTTGACTTTGTGAAATTCGACGGTAAGATTCCCGCCGGCGTGACTGTGCTTGAGTCTATGTGGGATTATTAAAGACGTGACTATGAAAAAAATTAATATCGCAATACTTCTGTCAGTATTTTTTGTGTCAGCGCCTGCCGTGTCTCTGGCAGCGAAGGAGCAGGAGAATGATGCTTTCAATTACAGGCGCAGTTCTCTTTATTCTATTCTGATAAGTCATCCAGACCAGAATATGGATGAGGAGATCGTCAATGCCTTTATGTCTCTGGAGACTCCTGACAAATACAATGACCATGACCTTAGCGTCAAGGTGATAACCGTCAATACAAAGAACCGGAATCAGGCGAGGACTCAAGTGGAGAGTTTCCTGAAACGCAATCAGGTGGCCAAGAGAATGGTGTCCAAATGGTTCTCCCGCAACAAGGAGACTGGTGGCTTTGATCCAGGGCTGGTTCTGGACAGAGGTATGTATGATGCCATGGCGGCTGACGTATCGATGGCGGAACAGAGCGTAAGGGGACTGAGTTCTCTGGCGGATAATGGCTATGAGCTGATTGACAATTCTTTCGTTGTGGTAAATGATATTCAGTACATAGACCATAAGGCCAACGCCAATACTGCAGCCGGAGTGCTTCTGTTTCTCGGTGCGCTGGCTGATGCAGTAGCGGGTATCGACAGTGATGATGATGGCTCTTTCTCCCAGATTGCGACATTGGGTGCTGCCATCTCGCTTATGATAGCCGGTTTCCAGGTAAATATTACCTCGCATCTGTATCAGTTGGAATGGAACGACGATATCGCGGACAAATTCTATAATGAGTATTATTACGACAAGCCTCTTTCTGACTCTCTGTCCATGGCTCGGTTCGTCGCTGACGGGACTCTGGCTGCCAGAAAAGCGGCATATGAGAATGACCGTTCCACATTCGGCCTGAAATACATAGGAAGCTATAAGGCGAAGAGCAACAAGCCTGTGCTCCGCGGTCTGTACAACGATGTGGATGTGTTCCGCAAGGTCCTGGCCCGTGCCATCGACAAGAACATTGTGATGCTTCAGAAGAAATACGACCAGTTCAAGGTCAAGGTACCACTGAACAGTGTGGAGCCTCTGACAGCTCAGATCGGAATGAAGGAGGGTGTTACCGCCAAGTCCAAGTACGAGGTGCTTATGCCGGTGTTTGATGAGGCTTCCGGAAAGTTCAAGTATGCCAGGCGCGGTGTCATAGCTCCCGTACCGGGGAAGATATGGGATAACCGTTACATGGCAGTGGAGGAGCAGGCGGCCGGTTCTACTCTTCAGGCTACCGAGTTCAGGATTGTCAGCGGATCCAGAGCGGCTTTCTCCGAGGGAATGCTCATCAGAGAGATAAAGTAGAATATGACTGAAAAGAAAAATGTCGCCCTGGTACTGGCCAGCGGCGGTTCCAGAGGCCTCGCACACATAGGGGCAATCGAAGTGCTGGAAGAACACGGTTTCAGAATAACATCCGTTGCGGGGGCCTCCATGGGGGCTCTCGTCGGCGGTATATACGCGGCTGGAGGCCTGGACGCATTCAAGGAATGGATGAAGACGGTGGACAGGATGAAGGTATTTAATCTGATGGACTTCACCATAGGCAACGGAGGCTTCGTCAAGGGAGAGAAGATCATCGACGAACTCAGGAGTATCGTTCCTGACAAGATGATAGAGGACCTTCCGATCCCTTTCACAGCCGTGGCCACAGATATTCGTCATCGCCGGGAAATCATATTCAACAGCGGCAGTCTCTACGATGCTGTACGCTCCTCGATATCCTTGCCCTCCATATTTACTCCCAACCGTATCGGTGACATGCTGCTGGTGGACGGGGGTGTCGTCAATCCTGTTCCGGTCAACCGTGTTCGCAGGATTCCGGGGGACATACTTGTGGCCGTGGATCTTAACGGCCCCTATATCTGGAAGTACGACACTGATGCGGATGAGAAGAAGAGGGGCCGCCTGCGTCAGAGACTGGAGAAGATGGTGGACACCATCTCGGACAAGGTCCTGAAAGAAAAGGTCGAGGCCAGTCTGCCTGCAAAGAGTGAAAAAGAAAAAGAGGATGAGGACGATATGGGTATCGTCTCCATCCTCAATCAGTCATCAAGCATGATGATTCAGACCAATGCGGATCTGACACTTCAGCTTTATCCACCTGACATACTGGTCCGTATAGCGAAGAACGCATACGGCACTATGGAGTTCTATAAGTATGACGAGATCGTCAGTCTGGGCCGCTCGAAGATGGAGGCGGCCCTGGCTGACGCCGGTTATTAAATCATTATTGGACTTTCAGTCTGGTGGTGATCCTTTCAGTTGAGTTGTCACTGTAGGTCAGAACGGCCTCCACAGTGTGCTCACCGGATGTAAGCAAGATGGAGTCATTGGTCTGCACCTGTCCGTCAAAGTACCAGATGATGTTGACCGGCTGATTGTTGCTTAGACTCAATAGAAATTCGAAAGTGTCTCCGTTGCTGTAGGTTTCCTTGTTTTTATGTATGCAGTTGATACCCGCTTCAATAAACTCTGGGATGGGTGTGCCGCTAGCCATAATCGAGAGGGTTAGGGTTGCATTGGTCCCGTTGTCAGAAATATCCGAGAGATTGTAACCGGTGGGATTATTTTTCCAGTCAACGGCAGCAGGGCTGCTGGAAGCATTGAATACTCTGTTGTTTGTTCTGCCTGGGAATACTCTGTCATTGTTACTGAAAACAGAACTTTCCGGGTATATGGACTCGATCAGGTCATAGCATTGATGGTCTGCGTAGGCATTTACCTGGTTGTTGTTCCATCTTGAAATATATTCGCTGGTCCTGTCAACATGATAAATGAGTACTCCACTAATGTCCAGGTATGAATCTATGTAGGCATCGTAACCCTCACCGTTTCTGTACTCATATACAAAGAATTCTCCTTCGTTGGCTGTAGGTGTGATAAATGCAGTGTTTTCCTGTACGGGCGGCAGTGTCTTGATGCCTGATTCTGTCCATTCCTCGAGTTCAAGCCATCCAAGCAAAGCCCTTTCATATCCACTTAGATAAGGAGGAGTGCATCCATTGTTGTTGTACGGTCCTACGTCCATCAGAGAGAATGAGCCGATAGCGGGAGCATATCCGTTGTAGTCGTAGTCAGTATCATAGAAATCGGGAAGTCCAATGACATGGCCGAATTCGTGTGTGAAAGTGCCGATTCCTGCCATGACAGTGCTGTGGTCTGTCCCTCTGTATTCAGACGTGCATGCGTAGGTGTTGATGTACTTTCCGTCTAGGGTATTGGGTTGCATCCAACTGTAGATGACTGACTGATGTGGCCAGATGCCTGTTCCTCCTTCAGCCTCATTATGCCCTGCATAATAAAAAAATATGTTGTCGATATATCCGTCATTGTCGAGGTCATACTTGGAGAAATCAATATCAAGTGTCTCATCAGCTATCCGGCATGCCTCTATCCACAGATGATGGATGTTGCCAAAATTTTGCCCGGTACCGTAACTTTGCCTGCTTCCGGAAACAGTCACTGGACCGATAACATCAAAGGTAGGATTGAACTGGCCCATAGAGTTATTGTAGTAGTAGTCATATGACGAACCAGTAGCTCCGTTTTCACTGTATCCAGGCTCGTTCAATAAGCGGAAGAATGCTTCTTGAGGATTGTCAATAGTGAATCTGACATCAGAATATTCTACCAGCATTACCAGAAAGTGGCGTTCGCCGTTTGCCAGGTCCGGATTGCCTATGAAAGCTGTCGATTCTCTTTTTATTCTTGCAGCTGCCAGGGCTGATTCGGGGGGACGCACTGTGCTCGTTTGCGAGATAGACAGAGTCTCTGCTTTGGCCCGTGTCCTGGAGATACTTTTTGTCCCGTCAGAGTTGAATGAGGCATAGTAGTAGAAACCGTCCTCTCCCTTGGCTACGAGACGGTTCCCGACTGTAACCCAGTTAAGGAACTCGTCCCCGTGAATCTGAATAGTCAGGGTAGTGCCGTCAGGTTGGGTAACTGTTATTGGATGAGGATACGCTTTTACTGCGTGTGCTTTGTTTACGATACCGGTCATGAGACCGAGAGACAGCAGGAAAGTTATAAAGTATTTATGATTCATAAAGTCACTCTTCTGTAATGATTATACCAAGTCTGTCATATTCGTTGTACAACCAGATTTTGCCTTCCGATATCTTTTCAACGGAAAAGCTGTCAGGCTTGATTTTAGATGAGATGTTTTGCAGAATATCCGGTTCAATGGTGTCTCCTTCCTCTATGTCGGAAGGAATATTTTTGATTACGAGATATTTTGCCGGCTCTGTGCTGAGAATAGAATAATCAAAGACTCCTTTTTCTGTGTAAGAGCGGACAGCATATTGGCTGGAGAATTCTTTGTATGTAAAACTTTCAAGATTCTGTCCATACAAGCCGGGCCCGGAATATTCCATGAAGGTGTCATGAAACATGTCGACGGAGCCTTTCTGTTTAATAGTCAATGTGTCGGTGTCATCCAGGTTCTTGAATACAAGATAGCCTGTACGGTTGTCAGTGCCCTTGTTTTGTGCAACGCTGAATGAGACGGGACCACTGCTGTAAATGTCATTTTCTGAATTTAAGTATATCCAGGAATCTGGTATTGTTATACTGAAGTCACTGGTTGATGTGACTTCTACAGTGAAACTGCCGCCTTCTTCTTCTATTTCAAGCTCGGTTTCCGAGATCTGGAGACTGCCTGTGGCAATATCTTCATTTTCGCGGCACGAAACGAGCAGAAAGATCAAAGCAGGAACGAGAATCAATACGTTCTTGTTCTTCATTTTTTGTTTTGATTGTTTACTGGGAAATGTTGATATGATGAATGTTATTTGACTACAGGTATCAGGTTGCGGTCGCCGTAGCCGTTGTCCACGCGGGCGCAGGCGGGCCAGAACTTGTTGTCGCGGATCCACTCAAGGGGATAGGCGGCCTGTTCACGGGAGTAGGGATGGCTCCATGAGTCGGAGCATACTTCCTCCGCTGTGTGGGGCGCCATCTTCACTACGTTGTCGGCCTTGTCGGCCTTGCCTTCCTTGATGGCCTCGCACTCTCTCTTGATGCTGATCATGGCGTCCACGAAGCGGTCGAGCTCCTCGAGGGACTCGCTCTCGGTGGGCTCCACCATCAGGGTCTCGTGTACGGGGAAGGAGAGTGTAGGAGCATGGAAGCCGTAGTCCATCAGACGCTTGGCTATGTCGGTGGCGTCCACTCCGTAGTCAGCCTTGAAGTTCTGCAGGTCTACGATGCACTCGTGGGCCACACGTCCGGTGACTCCGGTGTAGTAGATGTTGAACTCCTTGGACAGGCGGGATGCGAGGTAGTTGGCGTTGACGATGGCCATCTCGGTAGCCTTGCGCAGTCCGTCAGGACCGAGCAGCTTGATGTAGGCGTGGGTGATGGGGGCGAGCAGGGGGCTGCCGTAGGGAGCCGATGCCACTGCAGTCACGTCATGACCGCCGCACTGGGGCATTACGGGATGTCCGGGTACGTAGGGCGAGAGGTGGGCCGCCACGCAGATGGCTCCTACGCCGGGACCGCCGCCGCCGTGAGGCATGGCGAAGGTCTTGTGCAGGTTGAGGTGGCATACGTCGGCACCGATGAAACCGGGGTTGGTGATGCCGACCTGACCGTTCATGTTGGCTCCGTCCATGTAGACCTGACCGCCGTTCTTATGTATGATGTCGCATATCTCGCGGATCTTGACCTCGAATACTCCGTGGGTCGAGGGGTAGGTGATCATGATGCCTGCAAGGCTGTCCTTGTTGGCCTCGGCCTTTTCCCGGAGCTCGTCCACGTTGATGTTGCCGTGCTCGTCGCAGCCCACCAGAACGATGCTGAATCCGGCCATAGCGGCGCTGGCGGGGTTTGTTCCGTGAGCGGAGGTAGGGATGACGACGGTGTTGCGCGAGCCCTGCCCCTGTGCTTCGAGATAGCGGCGGATGGTCATCAGACCGGCATACTCACCTGCGGCGCCGGAGTTGGGCTGCAGGGAGCAGCGGTCGAAACCGGTGATGACGCAGAGGTCATGCTCCAGCTCGGAGAGTATCTGGTTGTAGCCCTCGGTCTGCCATGTGGGCGCGAAGGGATGCACGTCGGTGAGCTCGCTCCAGCTCAGGGGCAGCATCTCGGCTGCGGCGTTGAGTTTCATGGTGCAGGAGCCCAGAGGTATCATGGAGTGGGTCAGGGAGATGTCCTTGCGCTCGAGTTTCTTGATGTAGCGCATCATCTCGGTCTCTGAGTGATATTTGTTGAAGATGCTCTCGGTGAGGATGGCGCTCTCCCTCTTCATGGGTACGGTATACTCGGTGCCGCGGGCGCACTCGGCCTTGACGCCGAAGATTCCGGCGATCTTGACAGCCTCTGCGCAGTCGGAGAGCTCGTCGAAGGAGAACTGTACGGTCTGGTCGTCGGGATAGTAGAAGTTGAAGCCTGCGGCCTCGGCCTTCTCACGGATCTCTCCGGCGTTGACTCCGAGCACGCGGATGGTGTCGAAGAAGTCCTCGTTGGCGAGCCTGTAGCCTCCATTGCGGAGCAGGGCTGCCATAGCATGGGCGTAGTTGAAGGCGTTCATGGCTATCTCGCGGATGCCCTCGGGTCCGTGGTATGCGGCGTACATGCCGGACATCACTGCCATCAGGGCTGTGGCGGTGCAGATGTTCGAGGTGGCCTTCTCTCTCTTGATGTGCTGCTCGCGGGTCTGGAGAGCCAGACGGAGAGCGGGCTTGCCGAGACGGTCAACGGATACACCGATGATACGGCCGGGGATGTTTCTCTTGTACTGGTCGCGGGTGGCCATCCAGCCTGCTGTAGGACCGCCGTAACCCATGCCGAGTCCGAATCTCTGGGCAGTTCCGACAGCTACGTCGGCTCCCCATGCGGCGGGCTCCTTCATGACGGCCAGTGCGAGGATGTCGCAGTGGGCGGCCACGAGCATGCCGGCCTTGTGGGCTGCGTCGCAGAATGCGGTGTAGTCGCGTACCTCACCGTCAGCGGCGGGATACTGGAGCAGCGCTCCGTAGCACTCGGGGTCGAATCCGGCTGCGAGGACTTCCTTCCAGTCGCCTATAACTACCTTTATCCCAAGGCCCTTGGCCCTGGTCTCGATGACCGAGAGCACCTGAGGGAAGATGTTCTGGTCCACGAAGAATGTGTTCTTTCCGGCCTTCACAGCGTCGCGGGGACGGAGCTCGTGGATCATCCTCATGGCCTCGCCTGCGGCAGTGGCGTCGTCCAGCATGGAGCAGTTGGACATAGGGAATCCGGTCAGGGAGGATATCATGGTCTGGAAGTTGATAAGAGCCTCCAGACGGCCCTGGGATATCTCGGCCTGGTAGGGAGTGTAGGAGGTGTACCACGAGGGGTTCTCGAAGATGTTGCGGGATATTACGGGCAGCGAAGCCGTGCCGTAGAAGCCCAGGCCGATCATCGAGCGGAAATGTTTATTCTTGGAGGCAATCTCCTTTAGACGTGCCAGATAGGCGTGTTCGGATACGTGCTCGTCCAGTTTGAGAGACTCGCTGAGCAGGATATCCGAGGGGATGGTCTGCTTGATGAGCTCGTCTATGGAACTGACTCCGATGACATCCAGCATCTGCTTGATCTGGGACTGTCTTGGACCATTGTGTCTGTCTACAAAATTGAGTGGCATAATGTATTATTTATTTACTTGTTTGCTTGATTTCTAACGAACCCCAAAAGTAATAATTTTTTTATTACTTCCATCTCTCCAAGTCGAATCTGATGTAAATAAATAATAAAATTGTAAAAGTCAGGAAGGATGATCCGCCGTAGCTGATCAACGGCAATGGTATGCCTACTACGGGCATGATGCCGATAGTCATGCCTATGTTGACGAATACGTGCATGAACAGATAGGAGGCCACGCAGTATCCGTAGACCCTGATGCTTCTCTCCCTCTGACGTTCGGCGGTCAGTATGATGCGGAGTATCATGGTCAGGAACAGGGCAAGGACTCCCATGCTGCCGAGGAATCCCCACTCCTCACCTATAGTGCAGAAGATGAAATCCGTGCTTTGTTCCGGAACGAAGTTGAATTTGGTCTGTGTTCCCTGTAGAAAGCCTTTTCCGGTGAGGCCTCCGGAGCCGATGGCGATTTTGGACTGATTGACATTGTAGCCGGCTCCCATCAGATCTTGGGATATGCCGAGCAGGTTCTCTATCCTGTCGCGGTGGTGTGGCTTGAGAACGTTGTGGAAGATGAAGTCTACTGAGAAGATCAGGGTCAGAGCCACAGCCAGGAGAATGAGGTATCTGGACCATCCCCTTATGTTCTTCCTGATGCACCTGACGGTGATGATGGTTGCCGTGATGACGATGATGGCCAACATCCAGTATTCAGGAGCCGGCAGATCCAGTCCCGACAGTGCATCGGTTCTGAGCAGAGCGGGAATAAACGCTGCGGCGGTGACGGACAGGACCAGAATCAGGATTGTCCGCACTGGGTGTCTGGATCCGCAGGCCATGACAGTGCCGATGATGCCTGTGGCAGTAAGTATGGATACGCAGGAAGAGAATTTGAGCGTCAGCAGGAAAAGCAGCACGGCCACTCCGGCGTAGGCCAGGATCTTGCCGGGGAGCCCTTCCCTGTACAGCATGAATGCCAGGGAGCAGTATACCAGTATGGTGCCTATATCGGGTTCCAGAGCTATCAGCCCTACCGGGATGAGGATGACGGAGGCTACTTTCAGAAAATCTCTGGTGTTGGACAGGTTGAATCCGTAGCTTCCCATGATGCGTGCCAGGCACAGTGCCGTCGCCGGCTTTGAAAATTCGGAAGGCTGGATTGCGAATCCGCCGGGAAGTGTCAGCCACGACCTTGAACCGTTGACCTCGTGCCCGAACAGAAGCACGGCCGCCAGCAACAGTGCGGACAGGATGTATAGCGGCCAGGCTATACTGCGGTATATTCTGGTGTCGAAAACAAATAAGATGAAGATCGCCGCTACGGCAGCGACTCCTATCCATAAAAGCTGGTTGCCGCTTCTGGCCGCGAGCGAGAATATGCCGGCGGCCTCGTCGCTGTAGGTGGAGGCATAGATATTAATCCATCCGAACAGACTCAGCAGGATGTAGCACAGGATCAATGTCCAGTCCAGTTTTGCGTAGATGCTTCTTCCTCCGCTCATCAGTCGTCGTTTTTAGGTGGTACATACTGTGGACTGGCAGGGACCTTGTGCAGGAGACTTGTGTTGATCATCTTGTCTTCCAACCATTTCCTGTTCTCGGATATGGAACCCTTGAGGTATTTCTCCACGAGAAGCGATGCTACAGGAGCCGCCCAGGTGCCGCCGTAGCCGGCATTTTCAAGGTATACGGCGACGGCTATGCGTGGGCTCTCTCTGGGGGCGAAGCATACAAATACTGCGTGTTCGTCTCCGTGCGGATTCTGGGCAGTGCCCGTCTTACCGCAGATGTCCAGGCTGTCTACAGCTGCAATGGCAGCGGTGGCTCCTTGGCTTGCCGGAGAGTTGACGGCAAGGTACATGCCCTTGATAACGGTCTCGAAGTGGCGGGTGTCGACCATGGTGTAATGTTTTTCCCGGAACTTTGCATTCAGGGAGTCATTGTTGTGGTCCCGCACTATGTGCGGTATGCGGTACCAGCCGCGGTTGGCTATGGTGGCAGTCAGATTGGCCAGATGCAGCGGAGTGCAGCCCAGCTCGCCCTGACCGATGGACAGCGATATCACGGAGAGGGCTTTCCATCCGCCTTTGCCGTAGACGCGGTCATAGGTGCCGGCATCGGGTACGAATCCGGCTGCCTCTGACGGAAAATCGGAACCTAACCTGGTGCCGAATCCGAAACTACGGGCATAGTCACGCCAGTGGTCGAGAGCTTCTGCCTCTGATGAGTAATCCGGATTCTCAAGGATACTGCGGAACAGATAGCAGAAATACGAATTGCACGATGTCATGATGGCCTCGTCGAGATTGACCGGTGATGAATGGCTGTGGCAGCCTACATGTATCCCGGGAGCGGAGTATCCGTTGTGGCATGGATACAGGGTACGGGGACCGGTCACCCCTTCCTGCAGTCCTATGAGGGCGTTGACCAGCTTGAATACGGAGCCGGGAGGCTGGGGGGACATTACTGCCCTGTTGAACATAGGCTTGAACGGATCTGAGGCTATCCGGCTGTAGTGTTTGTTGATCTCGCCAAGAACGGATACATCGATGCCGGGGCTGGATATCATAGCCAGGATCTCGCCTGTGGACGGCTCTATAGCTACTACTGAGCCTACTTTGTTCTGCATGAGCAGCTCTCCGTAGTTCTGCAGCTCTGCATCGATAGTGGAGATTACATCTTTGCCGGGAACAGCGGCCTTATCCATCTCACCGTTGCGGTAGGAGGACTGGACCCGGTTGCTGGCGTCCCTGAGATATATACTGTAGCCCTTCTCTCCGCGCAACATGGGCTCACAGGTCTGCTCGAGTCCGGTACGTCCGGTGTAGTCACCTGTCTCATAGTCGGGATGGGCGTTAAGAAAGTCCTGATCCACTTCCGTTACGTAACCCAGGAGGTTGCCGCCGGCGTTGTAGGGATACATCCGTGTGGTTCTTGGCACTCCCCTGAATTCGGGAAAATTGTGGCTTATCTCCAGAAAACGGCTGTACTGTAGGGGAGACACCTGGGTAAGAAATGTGACAGTCCTGTAACCTATCCTCGAACGGTATTTGCGGTATTCCCCGAATTTGGCACGGACGTACTCCCGGTCTATATCCAGTACGCTGCACAGCGCGGCGGTATCAAAGTCCTTGACGTACCTTGGCGTGACAAGTATGTCGTAAGTGTTCTTGTTGCCTACCAGCACCTTGCCGTTACGGTCCAGGATCAGTCCCCTGGCAGGATACCGTGTCTGATACAGCAGGGCATTGTTGCGGGCACTGACCTTGAGGCTGTTGTCAAGCAGCTGTAGCCTGAACAGCTGGCCGGCCAGGATAAGGAATGCTGCGGCAAGTCCTATTATCAGATATTGAACTTTGTTTTTGTCACCGCTTTCCATTTCTACCACTTTCTGTTGTCACCTGTGACAGCGAAAATAACTGTCAGCAGAGCGGTGTTGATGACAAGGGATATGAGCAGCCTGGCGGCGCATTGACCGAAAGGCCTGAATCCGGCAGTGTCCAGCAGTATGTATACGGACAGGAAGATAAACGACATGGCGGCGGCGTAGACTGCGAAACGGATGAGCCCGAGGTCCTCTATAGATGATTTACCGTCCATGGACGACGGGTCTTTCGGTACTGTGAGGCTGAGTATGGCTCTCCTGCACAGTCCTGCAGCAGTGAGAGCTGCGGAGGTGAGTCCTGGGATGCCGTTGCCAAGTATGTCCACTACAAGACCGGTCGCAAAGGCAACGAGCATTACGGTTACAGTTGCTGCCCTGGCGGGGAGGACCAGCAGTATGAACATAAACAGGGACAGGTCTATATAGATGCTGAGGTTGACATAGTTGTCCAGCGCTCCCTGTGCTATGATCAGCAATGCTCCGATGATGATGTATTTCCACAGTCCTCTCATAGGAAAGCTTCTTCTGGTCCGTCTATCAGTTCCTGCAGCTGATCCATGTCCTTGCGCACAGCTACATATACATGCCGGAGCTTTGAGAAATCCTCGAACAAGCTCACGGAGATGTCGTAGTTGATGCCGTCCCTCACGGTCATCCCCTCCACGGTCCCTATTGGAATCCCCGGCGGATAGATGAGGGAGTATCCGCTCGATATGACCGTGTCGCCTTCCGAGACACCTGTATGAACAGGTATGTCGTGAAGGGTAATTCCTCCGGGATTGCCTCCCTTCCACTGGAGGACCCCGAAAGTGTTTGAACTTTTGAGTATTGCACTGGCCATGTTGTCAGTGTCGAGTATGGAAGACACTTTTGAGTATCTGTCTCCGGCACACAGGATATATCCTACTATGCCGCGGCCTGTTATGACACCCATGTCCTCTTCAATCCCGTCAAGCCGGCCTTTGTTGATGATCAGGATGTTGTGAAGACGGTCCGTGCTGTTGGAGACTATGGTGGCCGGGATGTAGTCAAACACCGGGCTGGCATCAGTAAGGGTGTCGGTTCCGGTCGCAAGCTCCAGGGCCGCTCTAAGACGGTCGTTCTCGATCCTCAGGTCTACGTTCTCCACGGCAAGGGCGTTGTTGACTCTGCCCAGGGAGAAATATCCTCTGATACTCCCCGTTACCCCGGTTATCGCATTGGATACGGCTGAGATGGACTTCATGATCTCGGACCGCTGTATGATGCTGTGCCTGGAGACCATGACAATAGAGACGGCCTCAAGCGCGATAAAGACGATGGTGTTAAGGATGTATATTATGTATGCTTTCCTGCTGTTCATTTACCGCATCAGGAATGGGTAGCGCGACGAGTTCTTCAGGGCCAGGCTTGTACCTCTGGCAACGGCCCTGAGGGGATCTTCCGCCACGTGGAACGGTATGTTGATCTTGTCATACAGCCTCTTGTCCAGTCCTCTGAGCAGAGCTCCTCCTCCTGTGAGGAAGATGCCTCGTTCCACGATGTCCTGATACAGTTCCGGAGGGGTCTGTTCGAGCACCTGCAGTACAGCGGCCTCGATCTTTGCCAGGGACTTGTCCAGACAGTGGGCCACTTCCTGGCTGGTGACGGCAATCTCAACCGGATGGGCGGTCATAAGGTTCGGGCCTCTTACGATGAACGGATCGGGTACGTTCTCCAGTTCGGGGATAGCGGCTCCGATACGCATCTTGATCTCCTCGGAAGTCAGCTCACCTACTTTGATATTGTGCTGCTGACGCATATATTGCTGTATGTCAGAGGTGAATACGTCTCCGGCAACCCTTATGGACTGGCTGGTGACTATACCTCCCAGGGAGATGACTGCTATCTCGGTCGTGCCGCCTCCTATATCTACAACCATATTGCCTGTCGGGGCCTCTACATCCAGTCCGATACCCATCGCTGCGGCCATGGGCTCGAATATCATGTAGATGTCCCTGCCTCCGGCGTGCTCGGCGGAGTCACGTACAGCCCTTATCTCGACTTCGGTGCTGCCTTTGGGTATGCAGATCACCATCTTGAGGTTGGGAGTGAAGAAAGAACGTTTGTAGTTTATCATCTTGACAAATCCCCTTATCATCTGCTCGGCGGCGTTGAAGTCGGCGATGACTCCGTCGCGCAAAGGCCTTACGGTCTTGATGTTGGGGTGTGTCTTCTCGTGCATCAGTCTGGCTTTCTGGCCAAATGCTATCGGCTTGCCTGAGGTCTGGTCAAATGCTACTATGGACGGCTCGTCCACTACGACTTTCCCGTCTACAAGTATGACGGTGTTGGCCGTGCCGAGATCCATGGCAAGCTCCTGTGTCAGAAAAGAAAATCCCATAGCTATATCAGTGTTTGAAGTGTCTGTGTCCGGTCATTACCATCGCCATGCCGTGCGCGTTGCAGTAGTCCACGCTGTCGTTGTCGCGGATGGAGCCGCCCGGATGGATGACGGCCTTGATACCGGCCTTGTCGGCTATCTCCACGCAGTCGGAGAAGGGGAAGAATGCGTCGGAGGCCATGACGGCTCCGTCGAGGCTGAATCCGAAGCTGCGGGCCTTCTCAATGGCCTGTCTGAGTGCGTCCACTCTGGATGTCTGGCCTATGCCGCTGGCAATCAGCTTGCGGTCCTTGGCCAGGACTATGGCGTTGGATTTGGAATGCTTTACTATGATGTTGGCGAAGAGCATGTCCTCGATCTGCTCAGGGGTGGGTGCCTCCTTGGTCACCTGTCTGAGGTCTTCGGGGCTCTCCTTGAAGGTGTCCCTATCCTGTACCAGTACGCCCGAGAGCATCGAGCGGAACTTCACGGCTGACGGACGGGCCTGGGCGGTCCTGAGGATGATGCGGTTCTTCTTTCCCTCGAGTATCTGAAGGGCCTCTGGCTCGTAATCGGGAGCGATGACCACCTCGAAGAATATTTTGTGCATCTCCTCGGCCGTAGCCTTGTCCACGGGGCGGTTGGCGGCGATGATGCCTCCGAATGCGGATACGGGATCGGCGGCCAGGGCTGACTCCCATGCCTCTTTCAGGGTGGCTCCTATGGCGCAGCCGCAGGCATTGTTGTGCTTGATGACGGCGACAGCGGTCTCGTCGAAGTCGGATATGAGCTCCAGGGCGGCCTCGATGTCCAGCATATTGTTGTAGGATATCTCCTTGCCGTGCAGCTGCTCGGGCAGGGATGTCTCACTTCCGAAATACAGGGCTTTCTGATGAGGATTCTCCCCGTAGCGCAGGTGAGTGGCGCGGGTCTCGCTGGCAGTGAAGGCCGGTATCTGCTCCTTCCTGTTGAAATACTGGAAGATGTGTGTGTCGTAGTTGGAGCTCTTCAGGAACGCCTTTGCCGCGAAGGCCCGTCTGTCCTCTATGGACGAGTGTCCTTTCTTCTCCCTGAGCAGGGTGAGCAGGTCGGAGTATGACTCCTTGCCGGCTACGATTATCACGTCGTTGTAGTTCTTGGCGGCCGCCCTGATGAGGGAGATGCCTCCTATGTCTATCTTCTCGATGATGTCCTCTTCGGAAGCGTCCTTTGCGACATATTCCTCGAAAGGATACAGATCCACTATCACAAGGTCGATGCCGGGGATGTCGTATCTCTCCCTCTCGGCCACATCCGACGCCTCTTCCCGGCGGTACAGGATGCCGCCCATGATCTTGGGATGGAGGGTCTTCACCCTGCCTCCGAATATGGAGGGATATCCGGTGAGGTCCTCGACTGCTGTAACAGGAATGTTATGGCTGCCCAAATACTGCTGCGTACCCCCTGTGGATAGTATCTCTACACCGAGGCTAACCAGCTCATTTGCAATGTCTAGGATGAGGTTCTTGTCGTACACTGAGATCAGTGCTTTCTGGATCTTTCTGTCGCTGTTCATATATGCTGGATAACTTTTTAGTTACATAATCCGTGGATGAATCGGAGACAAAATTAGTAATAAATAATTTATAAATTGCTACATTTGAGAAAATATTTTGAGCCTGTAAAATGCGAGAAAGATACGTGATAATTCCGGCAGGAGGAACGGGAAGCCGTATGGGGGCGCAGGTCCCCAAGCAGATGCTGGATCTGGATGGAGTTCCTGTTCTGCGCAGGACTCTGGAACTGTTTGTGCGTCAGCCGTTCGAAGTACATGTGATAATAGCTATCAATCAGTCGATAAGGTCCATGTGGGTGGATTATTGCCGGAGAGAGAATCTCCTTTTCAAGTATGTGCTGGTGTCCGGAGGCATGACACGTTTCCATTCTGTACGGAAGAGCCTCAGGTATGTCCCGGACGGGGCCCTGGTCGCAGTGCATGATGCCGTCCGTCCTCTTCTTAGACCGGAGGACGTAGGGCGCCTGTTTGATGAGGGTGAGGTCAGCCCGGCAGTGATTCCTGTGCTCCCGGTCGCGGATTCTATGAGAAGGATACTTCCTGACGGAGGCTCGGAGGGAGTGAACAGAGAGTCCTACCGTCTGGTTCAGACTCCGCAGGTATTCCACTCCGAGATACTTAAGCGGGCCTATGATACGGCTTACTCGCCGGATTTCACGGACGATGCCTCAGTGGTGGAGAAAAGCGGGGTGCCGCTGCGTCTGACTGCCGGCAGCAGGTTCAACATCAAGCTGACTACACCTGAGGACATGATCTTCGCAGAGACTGTTCTCAGAACCATTTTGTAAAAGTGACGAACCGCGGCTTTCCGCGGAAGTCTTCCAGTATTTCCACGTCGCTGAATCCCCGGCTTTCAAAGAGTTCCCGGGACTGCTCCCCATAAGCCTCATTGATCTCGAACCAGCATTTGCCGCCCGTTTTTACTGTCCCGGCAGCCCATCCGGCCAGTGCCTTATAGAACCGCAGCGGATCGCTGTCGGGTACGAAGAGGGCTTTCTCAGGCTCGTAATCCAGGACATTGGGGGCCATAAAGGCCTTCTCGCTCTCGCAGACATAGGGGGGATTGGATACCAGTATGTCTATGTCGTCTATCTCCTCCGGAGGACCTTCGAGGATGTCGGCCTTGAAGAAGACCGGCGGGGTCTGCAGCGGCTGGCGGCCTGCCTCGTCCAGGTATATGCGCTGCCCTTTCGCTACGTCCAGGGCGTCTTCGTCCACGTCGAACGCCAGGACCTGTGCCTTTGGAAAGGCTGCGGCCAGGGTCCATGCTATGCAGCCGCTGCCGGTACAGGCATCCAGTATCCTGAGCTCCTGATAGCCGGACTTGCGCCATTCGTCTATGATGAGCCGGCACATCTGCTCGGTCTCCGGACGCGGGATGAGCACGGCTTCCGAGACGTGGAATATGCGGCCGGCGAAGGTCTCCTCTCCGATGACGTACTGGACAGGACGGCCTGCCGCCAGCTCTTCCAGCGCACTCTGTATCTTTACAAGGTAAGGCTTGGGTATCACTACGTTGGGCTCGACGGAATACTCGTATTCGGACAGGCCCAGGAAGTGGGACAGAATCCGGACGGATATGGCCTTGGCCTCGCCGGGGGAGTACTGCTCCGCCAGACACTCGGTGGCTTTGGTGACGAATTCCTTTCGGGTCATACGCTACTGTCTCCCGTCTATCAGTCCTTTCAGGAAATCCTCCATGGTCATGCCTGCCTGACGGACCATCTGGGGCACGAGGCTGGATGCCGTCATACCCGGATTGGGATTGATCTCCAGCAGGTAGGGTCTGTCGTCCTCGCTCAGGATGAAATCCATTCGCACCAGACCGGTGCATCCCAACCGGCGGAAGATTCTCACGGCCTCGTTCTGAATGAGTGCGGTCTGGGCTTCGGATACAGGGGCCGGACATATCTCCCGGCTGGCTCCCATATACTTGGCGTCGTAGTCAAAGAACTCATGCCCGGGTCCGGGCACTATCTCGATGAGCGGGAGGGCGTGGACACCGTCGGCATCGGCGTAGACTCCGCAGTCTATCTCCTTGCCTGTTACGGCTTTCTCTATGATAAGAGTGTCGCTCTCCTTGAAGGCCGCCTCAATGGCCGCCGCCAGGTCCTCCGTCCTTTTGACCTTGGTGACTCCGAAGCTGGAGCCTCCGCCCGACGGCTTGACGAATACCGGCAGACCGAGCTCCGCCGTTATCCCGGCCGCGTCGTATGTGTCGCCCCTGCGCAGCATGACATCGTCGGCCAGATAAGTCCCCGAGTCCCTGAGATAGGTCTTGCAGGCGTATTTGTCGAAAGCGATGGCCGCGCACAGGGAGCCGCAGCCTATGAACGGTATGTCCAGCAGCTCGAAGTAGGCCTGGAGCCTGCCGTTCTCGCCCGGGTCTCCGTGAATGATGATGAACACATTGTCAAAGCGGACTCTGTTCCCATCGATGGTGCAGGAAAAGTCGTTTCTGTCCATAGTGTGGCGCACCTCGCTGCCGTCCGCCGAGGATGTGACGGCCCACCAGCCTTCCCTGCACAGCAGGACCTCGTAGACATTGTATCCCGCATTGCGCAGCCATCGGGCGACGGACTTGCCGCTCTGTTTGGATATCTCCACTTCCGAGGAATATCCGCCGTATACTACCGCGATATTCCGTATTTTATCCGTACTCATGGTATTTTACATATTGAAAAATGAGTTCATGTCATCCTCGGTCTCCGTGACGGTGTCGTTGTCACTGCCGTCGCAGTCAGTGTCAAAATGCACTCCCGGCGGGGCGATGAACCTGTCTTCCGGAGTGACTCCGAGCGTTCCGTCATTCATGACTTTCTGCATGAAGAGTCCCCAGATGGGCAGGGAGGTATTGGCACCCTGTCCCTGGGCCATGCTCTCGAAGTGTACCTGCCGGTCTTCCGCTCCCACCCATACACCGGCGGTCAGATGGGGTACGTAGCCTATGAACCAGCCGTCGGACTTGTCATTGGTCGTACCCGTCTTGCCGGCTATGGGCCCTTCCAGTCCGTATCTCCAGCGCAGACGGGCTCCGGAGCCCTCATTCACCACACCTTCCATAAGATTGACCATCAGGTATGCCGTCGCCTCGCTTACAGCTTCCTGCTTGCGGGGACTGAAGGTGCCGAGCACATTGCCCTCGCTGTCCTCTATGCGTGTCACCATCATCGGGTATATGTGGACTCCGCGGCTGGGGTAGGTGTTGTACGCGCTGACCATCTCCAGCAGGGTGATGTCGGCAGGTCCCAGGCAGAGGGACGGGTAGGGTGCCAGATAGGAGGTGATGCCGAGCTTGCGGCACATCTCCACCATGGCCGTCGGGCCGAACTGCCGCATCAGGTAGGCCGATATGTTGTTGCTGCTTCGGGTCAGACCCCACTTCAAGGTGACTTCCTTGCCGATATATTCCAGACGGTCCTCACTTTCGGGAGTCCATGTGGTGTCGGCCAGCACGAAGGTCTGCGGTACATTGAGCACCTTGTCACAGGGATAGTAACCCTCCTGCATCGCCAGGGTGTAGAGGAAAGGCTTGATGGTCGAGCCTACCTGACGCTTGCCCTGGCGGGCGTTGTCGTATTTGAAATACCGGTACTCGGGGCCTCCGATGTAGGCCTTTATGTGGCCTGTCGTGGGCTCCATCGCCACGAACGAGGCGCGGAGGATGGATTTGTAGTACCGTATGGAGTCGTCCGGGGTCATGACGGTGTCTATGTATCCGTTTGTGTTCCATGAGAAGACGCGCATCTCTACTTTCTCCTTGAAGGCTCTCCCGATCTCTTTGGCAGAGGCTCCTGCGCTTCTCATGTTGCGGTAGCGGTCGCTCCATCTGCGGGCCTGTTCCATGACGGTGTTGCGGGTTGATGCCGGGATGCCTTTGGCGAAAGGCCTGTGCGGATTGTCCTGCAGGTCCCGGAAGAAAGCCGGCTGGAGATCCTTGCCGAGATGCTGTCTCACCGCTTCCTCAGCGTATCGCTGCATCCTGGAATTGATGGTGGTGTATATTGTAAGACCGTCTCTGTCAAGGTCGTAGGAGGTGCCGTCCGGTTTTTTGTTCTTGTTGAGCCAGCCGTACAGCGGGTCATTTTCCCAAAGATCCATGTCTGCGGCATAGTCCTCCTCGAAGTAGTAGTCGCCCCTCTCCGGCTCGGACGCGCTCATGTATTTGCGCAGCATGTCCCTGAAATAGGGGGACTTGCTGGTGTTGTGGTCCAGCTGTCTGTAGTCCAGCACTATCGGCAGGGCCATCAGGGAGTCGGCCTCGGCCTGGGAGATGTAGCCGTATTTGTCCATCTGGCTGATGACGTGGTTGCGCCGCGTGACGGACTTATCATAGTTGAGCACCGGGTTATAGCGGGTGGGCTTGTTGACCGCGCCCACCAGTGTCGCGCTCTCCTGCAGGTTGAGGTCTATGGGCTCCTTATTAAAGAAGGTATTGGCCGCCGCCTTGATGCCGTAGGAGTTGCTGCCGAAGAATATGGCGTTCATATACATGGCCATGATCTCGTCCTTGGTGTAGTTGCGCTCCAGCTTTACGGCGGTGATCCATTCCTTGAACTTGCTGACTACCAGTCTGAACACTGCCTCTCCGGGGAATTTGCCGGTGGCCTCTTCCCTAGGGAAAAGAGTCTTGGCCAGCTGCTGTGTGATGGTGCTGCCTCCTCCTCCCGAGCCGGCGTTCCCCAGCAGTATCGACTTGACGGCCACCCTGGCCAGGCTGCGGAAGTCTATGCCGCAGTGCTGGTAGAAACGCGCGTCCTCAGTGGCCACGGCTGCCTCTACCAGGTAGGGGGACAGGTCGTCAAAGCCCACGTGGGTACGGTTCTCGATATGATACGTGCCTATCAGCTCGCCGTCCTCGGATATGAGTTCGGTGGCCAGATAGGTCTTCGGGTTCTCCAGTTCCTCGAAGGACGGAATCTCTGCAAAGATGCCTACGCCTGCGATGAAAAGCACCATAATACCTATGGGAATGAATACTACACACCAGATTGCGGTTATGAGTCTGCGTTTGGTCTTTTCTTTCATTTCTGTAAAATAAACATCGCGAAGTTAGAAAAAATTTGGTTTTTGTCTTACTTTATCCTTTACTTTGCAACTTCATTCAACCGGTACATATGGAGAATTTGGTTATCGTGGAGTCTCCCGCCAAGGCGAAGACGATAGAAAAAATATTGGGAAAGGATTATACAGTGCGTTCCAGTTTCGGCCATATAAGGGATCTGGCCAAGAAGAATCTAGGTATAGACATCGAGCACGGCTTCACTCCTCAGTACGAGGTGTCGCCGGACAAGAAAAAAGTCGTGGCCGATCTGAAGTCGGCCTCCGACAAGGCTGCGGTGGTATGGCTGGCATCCGATGAGGACCGTGAGGGAGAGGCCATAGCGTGGCATCTGAAGGAGACCCTGGCTCTGGATCCGTCCCGCACCCGCCGTATAGTCTTCCATGAGATTACCAAGGACGCTATTCTCAATGCCATAAAGACCCCCAGGGACGTGGACATGAATCTGGTGATGGCCCAGCAGGCCCGCAGGGTACTGGACCGTCTGGTGGGCTTTGAGCTCTCGCCCATTCTCTGGAAGAAGATAAAGCCGTCGCTCTCGGCCGGCCGCGTGCAGTCGGTGGCCCTCCGCCTGATAGTGGAGCGGGAGCGGGAGATCAACGCATTTGATTCCAAACCCTATTTCAGGGTAGAGGGCGTGTTTGTCCCTGAGAAATTGAAAGGCGGCAGGAGCTCCGCCAATAAGGTCATAGGAGTGCTGGACCGCAGGTTTGACTCGCAGCAGGAGGCCGAGGCTTTCCTTGAGAGCTGCCGGGGCTGCGTGTTTACCGTAGGTTCGGTGGAGAAGAAAGAGGTCTCCAAGTGTCCGGCTCCTCCGTTCACTACCTCGTCCCTTCAGCAGGAGGCCGCCCGTAAGTGCGGATTCTCGGTCAGCCAGACCATGTCCATAGCGCAGCATCTGTATGAGTCCGGACTGATTACCTACATGCGTACCGATTCCACGACTCTGTCGAAGCTCGCCATAGGTGCGGCCAAGTCCTGGATCACTGACAATCTGGGAGCGCAGTATCACAAGGCCCGCCAGTACAAGACAGGTGTAAAGGGTGCTCAGGAGGCGCACGAGGCCATCCGTCCGACATATATCGCCAATACCGAGATTGAGGGTACGGCTGCCGAGAAAAAGCTCTACAGCCTTATCTGGAAGCGCACGGTGGCCTCACAGATGGCCGATGCCCGCCTGGAGAAGACGGATATAACCGTGGTAGGAGACAGGATTAAGGAGCATTTCGACGTGACCGGCTCCACGGTGCTGTTTGACGGTTTCCTTAAATTATATATGGAGTCGTCCGACGATGACGCTCCTTCGGGAGACGAGGAGAGGATGCTTCCTCCTCTGGCCGTCGGAGATCTCATGCTGAGGGACACGATAACCGCCATGCAGAAGTACACCGTACATCCTCCCAGGTATTCCGAGGCCTCGCTGGTCAAGAAGATGGAGGAGCTGGGCATAGGCCGTCCCTCCACGTATGCACCGACTATCTCCACTCTCCATCAGAGAGGTTACATCCTGCGGCAGGACCGCAAGGGCGAGGAGAGGACAGTGACAGTGCTCACCCTGAAAGGAGACGACATAGCGCGCTCGGGCAAGAAGGAGACGACTGGCTCGGAGAAAGGCCGTCTGTGTCCTCAGGACATAGGCGTGATGGTCACGGACTTCCTGGAAAAGGCGTTCCCGTCCATCATGGACTATGGCTTTACCGCCAGGGTGGAGACGGACTTCGACAAGGTGGCTGCCGGAAAACTGGTGTGGAACAAGATCGTGGCGGACTTCTACAGGCCTTTCCACGAGAAGGTGGAGGAGACCATAAGCGAGAGCGCTCCTGTGAAGACCCGCAAGGTGCTCGGGACTGATCCGGCTACGGGCAAGACGGTGATAGCCCGTATGGGACGTTACGGCTCGGTGGTGCAGATAGGGGAGGATGACGATCCCCAGAAGCGGATTACCGGTCTGGACAAAGGTATGCTGATAGAGTCGGTGACTCTGGAAGATGCTCTGCGCCTGTTCGTCCTGCCCCGTACTCTGGGAGAGATCGACGGTAAGGAGGTGACCTGCTCCAAGGGCAAGTTCGGTCCCTATGTCAAGTATGACGGTAAGTTCGTATCCCTGAAGAAGGGCATGAACCCGTACACTATAACCCTGGAAGAGGCCCGCAAGCTGATCTCGGATCATGAGGAGCAGCAGAAGAACCGTAACATCAAGGCCTTCCCCGAAGCCGACATAGAGGTGCTCAACGGACGTTTCGGCCCTTACATCAAGCATTCGGGTGCCAACTATAAGATACCGAAAGGTACTGATCCCGGGACTTTGACTCTGGAGCAGTGCCGGGAGATAATAGAGAAATCCAAGAAAAAATAAGAGTAATGAAGTACCAGTTGGACAGAATAGACCAGAGAATCCTTTCCTTTCTGGTCAAGAACGCCAGGATGCCGTTTCTGGAGATAGCCCGTGAGTGCGGAGTCTCCGGTGCGGCCATTCATCAGCGGGTCAAGAAGATGGAGAACATGGGCATCATCACCGGCTCCCGCCTTCTGGTGAAGCCTCAGGCCCTCGGTCTCAATGTCTGCGCCTTCGTGGGTGTCTCGCTCTCGGAGACCAACAAGTACAACGAGGTGATAAAGGACCTCAAGCAGATACCCGAGGTGGTGGAGTGTCACTTCGTCACCGGCAAGCATGCCCTGCTGATCAAGCTCTACTGCACGGACCACGATCACCTGATGCGCATCCTCGTCCACACTATTCAGAACATCCCCTACATCCAGAGTACGGATACGATGATCTCTCTGGACCAGGCCATCGAGCGTCAGATCTGGGTCGCCGATGTCCCCGTCAAGGACTGAACCCTTGCTGTTCAGAGTTGTTGAATCCAGGGGCCGAAGTTCTCGTTGTAGTTGAAGTCAATCTCGAAATCCACAGGGCCGCTGTCCCCTTCGCTGTAGTTGTGGAAGTAGACAGGGAAGGTGTGGCCGTCGGAGCGCAGCCAGTATTCATTGCCTCTGTAGTGGTCCAGCCTGTGGGTCCAGCCGTAGCGTCCTATGGTCAGATACAGCCGGCCGTTTTTAAGAGTGACTTCTGCGTCTCCGAACGGTTCGGGTTTGGTGTAGAGTCCGACCAGTCTGGCCGGATCAGGAGTCCGGCTGTCTCTTTTTATTGTGCACGGTACGGCACGGCGCCGGGGTTTCTTTCTGTCGGCAAACCACTGCTCCAGTCCCTCCGTGCTCCAGTCCCGGATGATGCCGTCCTGGAGATAGAGGTCGATGATATATCGCATCAGGCCGAGGCGGGCGTATTCGGACACCTCGGAGTTGCACAGCAGGGCGATACCCAGGTCCAGTCCGGGTACGAATCCGCATACGCCGGTAAATCCCCAGGTGGTGCCGGTGTGATAGATGACATCGTATCTGTCGTTGTGTTCCACGTACCAGCAGTAGCCGTAGTCGCGGGTCATGGTGGTGTCGGTCCTGACATGGACGGCCCCGGTGTGCAGGAAGTCCATCTGCTTCCCGGAGATGAGCCGGATAGTGTCATGATATGGGTAGAACCGGAATTCCGCCACCTCGCTGCAGCCGTTTTCGGGGAAATAGGCGTAGAGGGCGTTGATGTCGGCCGGGAAGGAGGAGTGCCACGAACTGTCCGGAGTGATGAGCCTGGCTACTTTCCCGTTGTCAAGATGAAAGCGCACCCACTTGGCCATGTCTTCGGCTGTGGAGCTGATGCTTCCGGCCGGGCCTATCACGTCCACCCAGTGCAGGGCCCTCTCCTCTCCGTACAGCGGAGTGACATAGATGGAGCCTTTGTTGTATCCGAAATAGTGTGCCGTGGAGGCTTTTTTGCCGGCGGCCCTGTAGCCGTCAGAGCCGGGTACGGATGAACTCATATCCAGGGGATTGAAGATCCTCTCCCGGATATTGTCCTCCCAGGACTTGCCTGTGACGGTCTCTATGATGCGGGCCGCGATGATGAAGGTGATGTTGTTGTAGGCGAACTTCTCCCGGAACGGATAGACAGGCTCGATATAGCGGAACATCCGGTAGATGTCGTCCCGGTTGTATCCGAGATTGGCGATGTAGGTTCCAGCCTGGGCCACCAGCCCGGTGGAGTGGGTAAGCAGGTCGCGCACCTGCATCGCGTTCTCCACGCTGTCGTCGTACCAGTCGAAATCGGGCAGGATGTCCTTCACGGTGTCGTCCCAGGACAGCAGCCCTTCGTCCACTAAGGAGGCTATGACTGTGGCGGTAAATGCCTTGGTCATGGAACCTATGTGGAAGAGTGTAGACGGAGTGACAGGATCATCGCCGCCTTTTTCCTTTACGCCGAAGCCCTGCACCAGGACTGTGGAGTCTCCATGGATGACAGCCAGCGACATGCCGGGTATCTTCCACTGCTGCCTGACCTGTTCCGCATAGGCGGCGATGTCCGCTGCCCGGGAGGAAACGGATATCGCCGGCTCCTGGGCCGGGGCTGACATGGTCAGCAGCAGAAGGACGGTAGAAATTAATGCGACCTTTCTCATCATCGGTTTTCCCTGAACAGACTGCGGCAAAGCTCCGCGATATCCTTTATCTCTATGACCCGGATGCCGTGCGGCTTGTTGCGCAGGTCGTCCGACAGACTGTATGACGATATGTATATCTCCTTGTAACCCAGGCGGGCGGCTTCGGCTATGCGGGCCTCGATGCGGCCCACGGGACGTATCTCTCCGCTCAGTCCTACTTCGGCGGCGAAACACGAGCCCTGGCTGACGGCCAGATCGAAATTGGAGGAGAGTATGGCCACCACTACCGCCAGGTCGCAGGCCGTGTCGCCCACTCTCATGCCTCCGGCCACATTGAGGAACACGTCCTTGGCCGAGAGCTTGAAACCGGCTCTTTTCTCGAGTACGGCCAGCAGCATATTGAGTCTGCGGACATCGTAACCGGTGGCCGATCTCTGCGGCATCCCGTAGACGGCGGAGGAGACCAGGGCCTGTATCTCTATCATGAAGGGCCTGGAGCCGTCCACGATGCTGCCTACGGCCACTCCGCTGAGCGTGCTGTCGTGCATGGGCGTCAGGATCTCGGACGGATTCTCCACTTCCCTGAGGCCCGAGCCGGTCATCTCGAAGATGGCCAGTTCGTCGGTCGAGCCGAAACGGTTCTTGATGCTGCGCAGGATGCGGTGCGAGTGACGGATGTCGCCCTCGAACTGTAGTACGACATCCACTATGTGTTCCAGTACTTTCGGGCCGGCGATGGCTCCGTCCTTGGTGATGTGTCCGATGAGTATCACCGGTATGCCGCTCTCCTTTGCCAGGCGCAGCAGCCGGGCGGCGCATTCCCTTATCTGGGTGACGGAGCTGGCGGCTGACTCCACGCTGTCCGTGTAGATGGTCTGTATCGAGTCCACTACGAGCAGGTCAGGAGTCAGTTCCTGCGCGTATTTGATGATGTTGTCCACAAGAGTCTCGCCCAGTACGGTGCAGTTGTCCTCCATCTCCCCGTCCTCCTTGCGGAGCAGTCTCATGGCCCTCAGCTTTATCTGGCGCGGGGACTCCTCTCCGGAGACATAGAGGGTGCGCAGTCCTTTGCACCGGAGCGGTATCTGCAGGGCCAGGGTGGACTTGCCGATGCCAGGCTCGCCTCCTAAGAGTATCATGGAGCCGGGGACAATGCCGCCTCCCAGCACCCGCTCGACTTCCCGGTTGCCGACCAGTATCCGGCTGTCCTCCGATACGGGTATCTCTTTGAGGGATACCGGCTTGGGACTGCTGAGGCCTACAAGAGACCTGTCCCGGGAGGGTGAAGTTCTCTCCCGGGGGGCCTCCTTGAGGGTATTCCATTCTCCGCAGGCGGGGCATCTGCCCATCCATTTGGAAGTCTCGTTACCGCAGGCTGTGCAGTACCATACTGTCTTGACTCTGGCGGGCATGGACTTAGCCTACGAAGGGTACGAGATCGGTAGTGACAGAATATTCGGCCTTGCCGTCTGTCAGTGCGGTGAAGACATCGATAAGCGTCTGCTTGATGGCCGGGAAGTTCTCGGCGGTGACGGTGTCTGCCAGTTCCAGACCGCTGCTCTGGAGCAGGGCTGAGAACATCTCGTATGTAAGGGAGTCGAGTAATCCGGAGATGGTCTCCACGGCCGGAGCGAACAGGTCTTTGTAGGGCTCAACGGCTTCCTGTGTGACGGTAAGTGACAGAGAACCCTCCGATACACTGTATGTGAGGGGAATGTCCACACTCTGGGGATTCTCGATCAGTTCGGCCAGACCCAGCATGGACAGTATGTTCATGATGTCCTGCTCATTCTTGATCTGTTCGGTCAGGCTGCTGATGACAGACTGGTCTGCATGTACTGTCATAGTGGAGTTTTCAGTGGTGTAGGTGAGAGGCGTGTCGAGATCTCCGAGTATGAAGCCGCCGTTCTCGGTCAATGTCAGATCAGGGTACGTGGAAGGGAATTCTTTCAGGCTGTTGTTAATCGCTTCGTTCCCCATGGCAATCAGGTCGCTTATGGCTATCTCGCCCAGTTCGGGAGAGATGACGCTCAGATCGATGCTAGTAAGGTCTGGATGCTGGAATGCTATCGACGCATGGCTGATAGCCCATTCGCCGACAAGAGTTGCGGATGTCTGTCCGTTGTCGTTTTTCTCTTTCTCGCAGGAGGCCAGCAGCACGAGAGAGGCTGCGGCCAGAAACATAATTTTTTTCATGAGTAAATCAATAATTTTGGTTTGTGTTTATTCTGTCTTTTCAAATATAATCTCTGCTCCGTATGTGGTTGAGGGCATGGCCAGCACGCCCTGGATGAGGGGCAGCAGGGCCTTGTATTCGTCAAACTGTGTCTCGGTAAGGTCTCCGAGGGGAGAGCCGGCTTCGGTGTAATCGCTGTAGCTCAGGTCTCCGGCGGCTGACAGCAGCATGTCTGCAAAAGGCTTCAGGGCTGTCTTGTCCAGCGTCAGTGTCATGTTTGAGCCGCTGACAGTGCATCCGGCCGGAACGTCCAGAGGTGATACGGGAAGGTCCAGCCCGTCCGTGAGTGTCCTGCGCAGGTAGAGGTGAAGCTGTTCCTGCTCAGGGTCGGGCCAGTACTGTATGACATCCTGCAGCAGAGGTCTGAGAGCGTCGCTGATATCCCCGGACCAGGCTATGTTGATGTAACCGGTGCGGCTCAGTTCCATATAGTCCAAATGGTCGAGAACCGGGGTCAGGGCGGTGCGCAGTGCGGTATTGGCCAGAGCCACGGCAGTCTCCAGGCTTATAGTGGTGTCTCCCAGCGGGATGCCGGATATCGCAGTGCATTCGAATGTGATATGGAGGTCTGCAAGACCGTCCTCTGCAGAAGACGGCCTCCACCGTCCGGCCGCTTCCGTAGTGTACAGATCGGTGATGCTCAGCGAGAGCCGTCCTTTGTTGACGCTGCCGTTCAGCTCTATCTCCCTGTCCTGACCGGAGTATGCTCCGTAGAACGAGTATTTGTCCCGGTCTGTCCTGGACACCTCGCACGGCATTGACAGTTCCTCAAACCCAAGCAGGAGGCTGTCTATGCTTACATCTGCGCTGCTCTCGCCGGTGCCGGCTATGCTCACCGAAGCTTCCGGCCAGTCACCCATGTTGATGATGACTCCGTTGATCTGTACGCTCTGCGCTTCGAGGGTATATTCCCCCTCGACTGCGGTGGCAGGGTCAGCCGAGCATCCGGCCAGGATGCCGAGGCTGACAAGCGGCAGTAGGATATATGCGGCCTTTTTCATAAATCAGAGTTTTGCGGATATCCCGGTAGATGTACAATAACCGTTCCAAAGGGGTGTGTCAGGCCTCTGTCAGGCTCTTGATCATGCCGTTGAAAGCCTCGTTGGCGGTAAGTTCCTCCAGGGACAGGTGCATCCTGTATCTCCAGTAATGCCTGGGATTGGACGGCACGTTGATGCGCTCTGCTGCCGGATCCTGCGCCCTTATGCTTCCGTCTATTGACAGCCAGTCCTGCAGCGGCAGTATGGTCAGCATGGATGGACTGGAGGTGTGCAGCCTGAGAATCTTCCCGCATAACCACGGCTCGCAGTAGTGGGGCGGCTCTCCGCTTTCATGCAGCATCTCGTGCCAGAAACGGGTGGACGCACTGCGGTCCTCCTCCCACCAGGCCCTGAGGGTGCTGGTATCGTGAGTGCCGGTGGTGCAGACGCTCAGGTAGGGGTAGTGGGCCGGGTCTCCGAAGGCCTTCTCCGGATCCTTGGACATCCTGAATATCTCCAGGGACAGCATCCGGAGATTGCGGAGTACTTCCGGTACGCAGTCCGGAATCATGCCCAGGTCCTCGGCGCAGGTGAGCATGTTGGTGGAGGATATCAGCACAGGCAGTCTGCGCAGGGCCGATTCTTTCCAGAAGTCGTTGTGTCTCTTGTAGAAGAAATGGTCGTATATCCGGTTGAACACTTCTTTCTGCTCTCCGGGCAGGTCTCGGTAGGAATAGGTGAACTGGGCGGATATCCTGGGGTGGAATTTTCCGGGCTGCCGCTCGTCTTCCAGGAACAGCACTTCGGATACGAGGGCCATGAGACCGTCCTTTATATCGTCTTGTCCCGGGCCGAAATGCTCTTCTATCTTCCGCTGGGTGCTGAACTCCGGCTTGAGGGTGAAGACCTCGTACCGGTTGCTGTCAAGGTATTCCCTCATGACCGTGTCGGTCTTGTCCCCGAACATGTCCCGCAGCTGCCAATATCTTATGTACGGAGTGGCGTGTCTGGCGTAGTCGAAGTCGAATCCCCGGTCCCGCAGCTCCTCATAGCTCATCGGCAGGGCGGGAGAGAAGTGCCCCATGACGCCCTTGATCTGCCTGGACGGTATCTCCCAGATGCGGAAGAATCCCAGTACGTGGTCTATGCGGTAGGCGTCGAAATATTCGGCCATCTTGACAAACCGTTTCTTCCACCAGCTGTACTGCGTTTCGGCCATCTTGTCCCAGTTGTAGGTCGGGAATCCCCAGTTCTGTCCGTCAGCCGAGAAATCGTCTGGCGGTGCGCCGGCCTGTGAGCTCATGTTGAACAGCTCCGGAGAGGCCCATGCGTCCGCGCTGTTGCGGGTTATGCCGATGGGGATGTCGCCTTTCAGGGCGATCCCGAGCGAATGCAGGTAATGTACGGAGTCCAGCAGTTGGCGGTGCAGGTGATACTGTACAAACAGATTATAGGATATCTCCGGGTATATGTCGCTGCCCTTAGTGTTGAGGCGGGTTATCAGCTCGGGGGTGCAAATGGACTCGTTACCCCATTTGGAGAAGTCAGCTGTGCCGTATTTGTCCCTGAGAGCGCAGAAAGTGCAGTAGGGCAGAAGCCAGTCCCTGTTTCTGTGATAGAATGACAGGAACTTGGGCTCGGCGAAGGTTTCCACTGCGTATGCCTGATATTGGAGTCTAAGATATTTGGTCTTTAAAGCCAGCACTTTCTCATAGTCGATGGCGGTGAGTGCGTCAAGGGCTTTACGCTCACGGCTGTAGGCTGCCCTGGCTCCAGGGTTTTTCATGGGGCCTATGGCAGTGATGTTGATGTATATCGGGTGCAGGGCCATGACCGATATGCCGCCGTAAGGGTAGGAATCAGTCCAGGTTCCGGTTGAGGTGGTGTCGTTGACAGGAAGTATCTGGACAATGCTCTGCCCTGTTGCCTTGGCCCAGTCTCCAAGAGCTTTCAGGTCGGTAAAGTCCCCTATACCGCAGCTGGTCGCGCTCCTGAGGGCGAATACCGGTACAGCCGTTCCGTAGAATCTTGGATGCCCTGTTCTGAATGCGGCCATGGAATGCTCCACGGACCATGTCTGATGCTCCTTCAGAACCGGAACGCTCAGACGGCGGTTGTCTGTCTCTTCCCAGACGGTTTCCCCGTTGCGCGAGTTGTATTTTATGAATTTGTACTCGAAGGCATCCGCCAGTTTGTTTGCCGGCAGATGCACAACCCATCTTGATCCGTGCACGGGAGTCATGGCCGGTGCTTTCCCGGGATCCCAGGAACCGAGTATGGGAGTGTCGCCGCAAATCTTCACGGTGCAGTCCGGCTCCACTGCGGGAGCGGTAACACGTATTATGAGTTCTTTTGAATGCAGGTGAGTCTGAGTGGCTTCATTGTGCCCGTGGGAGTAGAATATCTCCGAGAACGGGGCTGTCAGCAGCGGGGCGGACTCGGAATTGCCCTGCCATTCGTCCCTCAGAAACAGCTCCTTGGAGGCGCTGTTCAGACCGAGCGTCCTCTCCGGCCCTGCCTCATGGAATTCGCCTGCGTCATCGGATCTGACGAGGTATCTGTAGGAAAGGTTTCTCTCCTGGAGGGATGTGAGCTTTATGTCTTTCGTCCATGTTCCGCCTTCTGTCCAGGACATCGGGACTGCCTTTGAGGTGTCTCCCCCGCCAAGTTCCGGCAGAGAGCCGGTGATATACAGCCGCTGTCCCCACACGGTGTGGAAATTGATAAGAAAATGAATGACCATCGCGCCTATTTTTTTGCAAAATTATCTAAAAATCCTTAATTTTACAGAAATATCTGAGACTATGAAACGGTTTTTCTCCATACTGGAAAGTCCTGGCCGGGACTTCCTCAAATCCAGTCTCATAGTGCTGGTCTTTGTGTTCGCACATGCCCTTACGTGCCTTCTGCTTCACGACACCAAGGTGGGAGACGGGATATTTCTGACCTGCCTTACGATAGGTATGGTGTATGCGTTGATAAGCTTTTACAGGGCCTCTTTCGACGTCTTTCTCGGACTGGCTTTCCTGGCCTGTTTCGCAGGGTTCTATATAGGGACGGAAGGGGCGGACCTGCTGGAGCGCTGGATACCGTCGTGGGGAGTGTGGGTCAACGTTATAGTCACGATGGTCACCACCGAACTTCTGGGTCTGATCATCATTCTGCTGATAAGAAAGAACTGGAATGCCGATAAGAGATAGAGACAGTCAGGTGTCGGCTCTGGATCTGGTGATAATAGCTGTTATCGTCCTTTTTTCCAGGGTGTTGATAGAAAAGGTGATGCCCTTGTTCTACGAGAGCTTCGGACTGTATTTCGGCGACTTTCTGTTCCAGACCCTGTCGAATTTTACACTTACGTTCGGGGCCGTGCTGGCGGACTTCCTGGTAGTGCGTATTCTGGTGCGCTGCTTTCCTTACGGAGGCCGCTTTATCATACGCTCTTTGGTAGAGGTCGCGGCCATATGCCTGGTGGCCTTTCTGGTCTCGTTGCTTATAAGGCTGGAACAACGCAGCGTGGCCGGCGGAGACTTCCGCATATTCGACCATCTGTTTTTGTTTACTTACGTCAGCAATCTGGTGTTCAATGCCGTGGTGATGCTGGTGACTGACCTGATTTTCTATTACCGCTGGTCCAACAGGCGGGCTGTGGCAGTTGAGGCAGAGAAACGGGCCAGAGCCAATTACCAGTATCAGCTTCTGAAAAGCGAGACCAACCCGCATTTCCTGTTCAACTGCCTGAACGTGCTCCAGTACCTCATACACGAGGACGCCGACAGGGCCAGTGATTATGCGGGGAAGCTGGCCGGGGTGTACCGCTATTTCCTGAAACTGGAGAAGAGCACGGTCGTCATGCTGGAGGAGGAGCTGGAGTTTGTCGGTAAGTACTGTGACCTGATGCGGGAGCGTTTCGGCTCAGCATTCGTGACGGACATAGATATTCCCCGGGAATACAATGAGGCCAGGATCATCCCGTGCGCCCTGCAGATGATGATAGAGAACGCGGTGAAGCACAATATCGTCAATTCGGAGAACCGGCTCAGGATAACCGTGCGTGCTGACAGCCGTTTCATCACGGTCTCCAACAATCTCAATCCCAAGCATCAGGCCGGGGATGCCAACGGTATGGGACTCAGGAATATAAGCCGTCAGTACGAGATGCTCTTCTCCCGCAGTGTGGAGGCCGGAGAGGACGGCGGTGAGTTCGTGGTCCGCATCCCTTTGATACTCTGACCGCTGTATCAGGCACCTTCAATCCATTCGAGGAAGGACTGAACTCGGTCCCGGGGCACGATTATAGGCTCTATGTTCCTGGGCGATACGGTGACTTTCAGACGGGAATTGAAGTATTTGGAGATGGTGTATATGGAGTCCATGCTGATGATGCACTTGCGGGATATCTTGTAGAATACGGACGGATCCAGTTCGTCGCCTATCATTACCAGGGACTCGTCAGTCATGTATTCCTTGCCGCTCCTGGTAACCAGGTATGTGGACTTGTCGTTGGAGTGGAAATAGGCTATGTCGCGTGTGTCTATGGCCAGTATTTGGCTGCCGAGTTTTATGGTATAGTGATGTTTGTAAGTCGGTTTTGCATAGGCAGTAATATCCGGCTTGTCCTTTTTTGCGGCAGTTACCCCGCATAACTGCAGGCATCTCTCAACGGATTCCCTGAAAGCTCCGGACTCGATGGGCTTCATTAGATAGTCGATGCACTTGACCTTGAAGGCATCCAGAGCATAGTCGGCGTATGCGGTGGTGATGATGACCGGACACCGGATGTCCGTCTGCCGGAAGATCTCGAAGCACTTGCCGTCGGACAGCTCCACGTCCATGAAGATCAGGTCCGGGCTGTTGTCCTGGAGGTACTTCGCGGCGGCCTTGACAGAGTCCAGTGCCCCGATGATGTTGAAATCGGGGAAATACTGCTTTATCAGCCTTATGAGTATCTGCTGAGCGGGGAGCTCGTCTTCTATTATCAGGACATCCATAACGGAGGCAAAGTTAAGACTAAAATCCCGTTTGTTAAAAAAATGTTACAGTCCGTCAGTCTTTTTCTACAGTCTGTCGGAAAGTATAATGATTAAAAGGTATACGGTGGTAATTTTACATCACTTAAACTGACCGGTCATTATGGAAAAGAAAAAGATGACTTTCTGGCAGATCTTCAACATGAGTTTCGGTTTTCTCGGGATTCAGTTCGGTCTAGCCCTGCAGAATGCCAATGTGAGCCGTATCCTGCAGTCTTTCGGCGCTGACGTGGAGCATCTGTCTTATTTCTGGCTGGCGGCCCCTGTCACCGGCATGATAGTTCAGCCCATCATCGGGCATTACAGCGACCGTACGTGGTGCAGGCTGGGACGGCGGCGTCCGTATTTCCTGGCAGGAGCCATTCTGGCCTCCCTCATGCTGTTCCTGATGCCCAATTCCCCCTCGCTGGCGGGCCTGATGTCTCCGCTGCTGATAGGAGCCGGTATCCTGATGATCATGGATGCCTCCATCAATGTGGCCATGGAGCCTTTCAGGGCTCTGGTGGCGGACAAACTGCCCTCAGAGCAGCGCACATTGGGATTCTCCATGCAGACATCCCTTATAGGTATCGGAGCTGTGGTCGGAGCCGTCCTGCCCTTTGTGCTGACCAACTGGTTCGGTATGTCCAATACCCCTGCGGTTGAGGGCGGTGTGGCCCCCAATGTCAGGGCTGCGTTCTATATCGGAGCGGCTGTGCTGCTCGTATGCGTACTGTGGACAGTGTGCAGCACTTCCGAGTATCCTCCCGAGCCCGGGACGGAGAAGAAAAAAGACGGTGGTTTTCTGGAAATATTCAGGGACTTCGGCCGTATGCCCAGGACTATGGTGCAGCTCGGAGTGGTGCAGTTCTTCTCCTGGTTCGCGCTGTTCTCCATGTGGGTGTACATGACTCCGGCCGTGGCCGAGCACTGCTACGGCACTGTGGACCGCGCCTCGGCTGCTTACGGTGATGCCGGGGACTGGGTAGGAGTCCTGCAGGGAGTCTACAACGGAGTGGCGGCAGTCTATGCCTTCCTGCTCCCGCTGATAGCCGCCAGGATAGGCCGCAAGGCCACTCACTCCCTCTCTCTGCTGTTGGGAGCCCTCGGTTTTGCCTCTTTCTTCATCTTCAAGAATCCCAATATGCTGGTCATATCCATGATAGGTGTGGGTATAGCATGGGGCAGCATCCTGGCCATGCCTTACTCAATCCTGGCCGGTTCGCTTCCGGCGCAGAAGATGGGCGTGTTCATGGGCATATTCAACTTCTTCATCACCATCCCGCAGGTATGCAACGGTCTGCTCGGCGGAGTGCTGGTCAAGCATGTTTACGGCGGACATACCATATATGCTATGGTGTTCTCGGGGCTCTGTCTGCTGATAGCCGCGCTGTCAGTCCTGTTCGTGGAGGACAAGGATGACCCGGTGCAGCTGCGCCTCTTCGGCAATAGAAAGTAATCATTACAAAATAATTTATTACCAATCCATTAAATATTTAACGTATGAAAAGATTGATGACAGTGCTAATCTCGGTTACATTGCTCTCGCTGACCAGTGCTTTTGCCCAGTATACGGTGAAAGGCCGGGTGGTCGATGCAATGGGCCCTGTAATCGGAGCAGCAGTCCTCGAACAGGGGACGCTTAATGGAACGGAGACAGACATGGACGGTTATTTTGAACTGACTGTGCCTTCCTCCTCATCGATTATCGAAGTAGTGCTAATCGGTTACAAGACGGTGGCGGTGCCTGCCGGAGAGGTCTCGGTTATCGTCCTGGAAGAGGACACTGAACTTCTGGACGAGGTAGTGGTTATCGGTTACGGTACGGTCAAGAAAGAGGACCTGACCGGTTCGGTGTCCACAGTCCGCGCCGACCAGCTGAACAAGGGCTCGATTACCTCTCCTTCTGAATTGTTGAAAGGCAAGTCCGCCGGTGTCGTTATCACGGACGGAGACGGAGCACCCGGTTCTGCAGCCACTATCCGTATCCGCGGCGGTTCTTCCCTGTCGGCTGTCAATGACCCTCTGATCGTGATAGACGGTCTGCCTATCACCAACACAGGTATCAGCGGTGTCGCTGACCAGCTTTCAAGTATCAACCCCAGCGATATCGAGTCATTTACAGTGCTGAAGGACGCATCGGCGACCGCCATCTACGGTTCGCGTGCATCCAACGGTGTGATCATCATCACCACAAAGAAGGGCAGCAAGTATGACTCGGCTGTGCCTCGTGTAAGTGCGGACTTTACCGCGTCCCTGTCTCAGAATACCAGATTCCTGGATGTGATGACCGGAGACGAGATGAGGGCTGCGATGGCGCAGTACAGGGGCATCACTGATGTGGCGAATACCGACGACCCGGCCTATCTGGCGTTGGGAGATGCCAATACAGACTGGCAGAAAGAGATTTACCAGCTCGGTCAGAGCTATGAGGGAAATGTCAGCCTGCAGGGTAACTTCAAGTTCGGCAATGTCGGTTATATGCCTTACCGCGTGTCCGGAGGCTATATCAACGAAAAAGGTACGCTCAGGACTTCCAGCATGGAGAGGGGAACAGTCTCTTTGAACCTGACCCCTACGTTCTTCGACGACCATCTGACTATCTCTCTCAATGGTAAGGGAATGTTCCAGAAGAACCGTTTCGCCAACACGGCGGCCATCTCGGCGGCTGTAGAGTACGACCCTACCCAGCCTGTATATGACGAGGACGGAAACTATACCGCATGGATGGGCTCGGACGGTTTCAATACTCAGTCCACCGTCAATCCTCTGGCTGCCCTTTATGAGAGGGATGACCGTTCCAAGGCTTCCCGTTTCATCGGTAACGCACAGATTGACTATAAGATCCACGGTCTTGAGGATCTGAGGTTGAACCTCAACCTCGGTATGGACTATTCGCATTCGGACGGAACTGTCAATGTTCCCTACGATGCAGAGCAGTCATGGCACAACCAGACTCAGAACGGACGCGGTCTGTACAATCCCTACAACCAGACCAAACGTGACATGACCCTTGAGGCCTACGCGGACTACACCAAGGAGATAAATAAGCACAGCTTCGGAGTGATGGCCGGTTATTCATGGCAGCATTTCTATACGGAAGACTACAGTCTCTCCATGACACAGCCCGACCCCGTGGCCGGCAGTCAGGAGACCCTGACAGAGTTTACCAATGCCACCGAGTACTACCTCGTGTCATTCTTCGGCCGTGCGAACTACAACTATGACGACCGTTATATGATTACGGCCACTGTCCGCTGGGACGGAACATCCCGTTTCACCAACAACAAGTGGGGCTTCTTCCCCTCGGTGGCATTGGGCTGGAATATCAAAGGCGAGGATTTCCTGAAGAATTCCAAGGCCGTCTCCGACCTAAAGCTCCGTCTGAGCTGGGGCCAGACAGGACAGCAGGACCTCAATGCGGGAGACTACCCGGCTCTCGCCACCTATATGTACAACTCCAATGGAAGTATGTATATGTTCGGCGGTCAGATGATTGTCCCTATCAAGCCCAACGGATACAATGCCGATCTCAAATGGGAGACCACCACTACATACAACGTGGGTATTGATTACGGCTTCTTCGACGGCAGACTCTACGGTGCCCTGGATGTGTACTACAGGGAGACGACCGACCTGCTGAACAGTATTCCCGTACCTGCCGGAGCCAACCTTACCAACTATTTGACAGCCAATATCGGCAGCCTGGTAAACAAGGGAGTTGAGTTTGAGATAGGTGCTGTAGCCCTCCAGACTCAGGACTGGAACTGGACCATCGGAGCCAATTTCGCATACAATGACAACAGGATTACCAAGCTGACCACCAATGATGATCCTGCCTATACCGGAGTTGAGACAGGAGGCATCAGCGGCGGTGTCGGCAACAACGTTCAGAGACATATGGTGGGTTATGCGGCCAATACCTTCTATCTCTATGAGCAGATCTATGACGAGAACGGTGCTCCCATACCGGGTGCATACGTGGACCAGAACGGAGACGGTGTGATAGACTCTTACGACCGAGTATTCAACGGTCAGGCCGCTCCCAAGTGGACTATCGGTTTCAATACCTCCCTGTCCTGGAAGAACCTGACCCTGGCCATCGCCGGTCACGGCAACCTCGGTCAGATGGTGTACAACAACAACGCTTCCCGTCTTTCGCTGCTCTCCGACCTGTGGACCAATAATTTCGTCCGCAACTGTATCGGCAATGCCATGTCCCTGGGCTTCAACAACGCAGCTTATCTGTCCGACTACTGGCTGGAGGACGGCTCGTTCTTCAAGATTGACCGTATCACCCTCAGCTATCTGTTTGACCTGGACAAGGGCGGTGCTCTCAGTATCTTCGGAACAGTACAGAACGTGGCTACATTTACCAAATACTCAGGTATAGACCCCGAGGTGTTCAACGGTATCGACAACAACCTGTATCCCCGTCCCCGTACTTACATCATCGGTCTCAAGTACAATTTCTAACCGTCTAAAGAGAAAGTTATCATGAAAAAATATACAACAGTATTAGTATCATTGATGGTATCGGCCGTGGCGCTGTTCACGCCTTCCTGTGTCAATGACCTGGATGTGTCTCCCATAGATCCCGATATCAATTCTCCCGACAAGGTGCTGAACAGTATCGAGGCTTTCCAGCAGCTTCTTGCAAAGTGCTACGGCTCGCTGGCAGTGAGCGCGTCCGAAGGACCTGACTCGTCTCCGGACATCAGCGGTATCGACGGCGGCTTCGGTCAGTATATGAGGGCCCTTTTCAATGTCTGCACACTGCCTACCGACGAGGCCAGCTGTACATGGAACGACCAGACCATCAGGTCTCTGCACGGTCTGAGCTGGACTACCTCCGATGTGTTCGTGACAGCGATGTTCTCGCGTATCTACTATCAGATAGGTCTGTGCAACGAGTTCATCCGTCAGGCTCATGCCGCTCCCGCTGACCTTCAGGGAGCCGAGATGGACTATATGATAGCCCAGGCCAGGGCACTCAGGGCCTTGAGCTACTATCATGCCATCGACCTGTTCGGCAATGTGCCGTTTGCTACCGAGGAAGACCCGATCAGTGCCACTGAAGGCCCTGACCAGGTGTCCCGTTATCAGCTCTACGAGTGGCTGGTGGACGAGATAGGCGGGGAGAACGGTTTCCGCAAGGACCTGCGTCCCGCCGCCGGTACAGAGTATGGCCGCTGCAGCCAGGAGTTCGCCACCATGCTGCTGGCCAAGCTGTACCTGAACTCGCAGATATTCACCAACTGCGATGATCCCAAGTACGGCGGAGAAGGCCGTCCGGCCATTGCCGGCGAATGGGACAAGTGCATAGAGGAGTGCCGCAGCATTATCAGCTCCTATCCTCTGGATACACCTTATCCCAATCTGTTCAGTGCAGACAACAATCTCTTCAACGAGATTATATTCGCTGTCCAGAGCGACGCTGACATGATCCAGTCCTACGGAAATACCAATTTTGTCATTAAGTCCTCTATCGTCTCCGGCAACAGCGCATGGCAGGCGGCTCTCGGAGTCAATGACGGCTGGGGCGGACTCGTGGTTACGGCTCAGCTGATAGACCTGTTCGCAGGCAATGAAGAGACTGACGCCAGGTATATCTTCACTGACGGAGTGGAGTTCGGAGACCCTCATATCAAGAACGTGCTGGATCAGTCCGACTTTACCAACGGCTACTGCCAGATGAAGTTCACCAACCTCAATCACGACGGGACCAATATCAGCAGTACGGCAGGCTATCCCAATACAGACTATCCTATATTCAGGGCTTCCGATGCCTACCTGATGCTGGCGGAGGCGCAGCTTCGCAGAGGAAGCATTGACGCCGAAGGACTGGAAGCATTCAATGCAGTCCGTGAGAGAGCCGGTCTGGAGCCGCTGTCTACAGTTACTCTCGACGACATCATCGATGAGCGGGGACGTGAGTTTTACTGGGAGAACATGCGGCGTCAGGACCTGATCCGGTTCGGACTGTTCACTACCGATGATTATGTGTGGGAATGGAAAGGCGGTACGTATGACGGCCAGGGCGTGGACGATCATTTCAACCTGTTCCCCATACCTACGACCGAGATCAATGCCAGCGGCAAGCTGGAACAGAATCCGGGATACGGCGGAATGTAATGTTTAACGACTTATAAATCTGATTATGATGAAAAAGATTTTAAATACTGTATTGGTGGTGTCGGCATTGCTGCTTACGGCCTGCACTGTGGAGAAAGGACCTGTGTTCAATCCTGAAGATGCAGTGCCTTCCGTCCTTGAACCAATAGACGAGAGCTACGAGCTGGCAGACTCGGTTGAGTCTTTCTTCTCGCTGAATTTCACGCCTACAGACTTCGGTGTGGAGGTGGCCCGTTCCTATACGGCTTATGTGGATCTTGCAGGCAGCAGCTTTGCGAACCGTCAGGCAATAGGAACTCTCAACGGTACGGTCGGAGATGAGCCGTTGTCAATGGTAATCGGAACAGCTGACTTCAACGGGGCCGTCCTGGGCCTGGGAGCCGCTTTCGGCGAGCCTGTGGATGTGGAAATATATGTGGTCGCCTCCATTATGGGAGAATCCAGTGTAGTGGCCGGCACAGAAGTGGCCTCCAACCCGATAGCCACGACAGTAACTCCTTATGATATGGCCAAGGTATATCCTAAGGTATATGTTATCGGAGACTATTGCGGTTGGGATCACAGTCAGACTCTCTTCCTGTACAGCTATGCCGAGGACGAGGAGAATTATGTTGGTGTGATTGACTTCGGTGAAGGCTATGAGACCAATGGTTTCAAGCTGACAGGAGACGCCAACTGGGACAACGGCAACTGGGGCTCAGGAAGTATGACTTCAACCGATCCCGAAGCTCCTTCCATCACTCTGTGGGATGACGGAGGCAGCGGCAACATCACAAACTATTCGACTTACCGTTACTACAGCTTCCATTTTGTCAAGTCATCCCTGACTCTTAATATGAACAAGGGCTTCAATCAGGTCGGCATCGCCGGTGACCTTACGGGATGGGCTGACGGAGCTGATATCGTCATGACACAGATGCGCTCCGACCAGAGATTCTATGCCGATGTCGAGTTCCCCGCTGCCGGAGGATTCAAGTTCAGGCTTGACGGTCTGTGGGATACCAACTGGGGCGGAACAGTCGACGCGCCTCTCTCACAGGGCGGTGACAATATAAGCATAGAGGCCGGTAACTACCGTATCTATCTTGACCTCAACGACTGGGACAATCCTACAGCTGTCATCAGCGCGGAGGATTACGGTGCGCCTGTAGAGTAACAAATTCATGTAATGTTTAAGGGCGGGAAGGTGATTACCCGCCCTTTTTTAAAATACTTATTTGGTTATGAGAACAAGTGTATCCTATATAATCCTGATGTGGATGTCTGCTGCCGCACTGCTGTCCTGCCGGCCTGATGCTCCGGGCGAGGACGGCGGCCAAGAGGAGGGACAGCGTGTGACGGCCTCTCTTCCCGAATGGGACGGAGTAAAGGCCGGTGATATCACATATCAGCTTCTGGTATACTCTTTTGCGGATTCGGACGGAGACGGCATAGGGGATTTTCGGGGTATCATAGACAAGCTGGACTATCTGGACTCGCTGGGAGTCTCTGCTTTGTGGCTGTCTCCGATACATCCGGCAATGTCCTATCACGGCTATGACATAACGGACTACGGGACTGTCAATCCGGAGTTCGGGACAATGGATGATTTCAAGGCCCTGGTGGAGGCGGCGCACAACCGCGGTATCAGGATATACATGGATTACGTGCTCAACCATACAGGCAGTGATCATCCCTGGTTCCTGGAGGCCTGTGAGAGCGGGGACAGCCCGTACAGGGACTTCTACATTTTCTCGGAGAATCCCGCCGCGGATATAGAGGCCGGCAATATCCCGATGATAGCCACGGAGGGTTCCGGAGGATATGACGCCGGACAGTGGTTCGTGGCAGGAAATTCCGCAAAAGGGGTCATGGAGTTCGTATTGGACTGGTCGGATCCGGCTCATCCTTTACTTACCGTGACGGAGTCGGACGGCCCGGCGGACAGTGAGAACACCGCTCCGGATACTGACAGCGACAAGTATCTGTATATGGGTGACCCGGCGCGTTATGTAAAGTTCCATGATGACGGGAACGGGCTTTATTCCCTGGCGGTGGACTTCGATTCTCCATGGGGTTTTCTGATACGGACGGAGGGAACGGACGACTGGACTCCGGGTACCAAGTACGGGGCGGCAGATGCCGCGGACGCGGTAATAGAGTACGGTGTGGAGTATCCTCTGTTTACATCAAGTGACAACAACGCAGTCCATGATCTGCTCATGCCCGGTACTCTCTACTACCATTCCCACATGTGGACCAGCTGGTTCGCTGACCTCAACTACGGTCCTGCGGAAAGTGCGGAGCAGTCCCCGGCGTTTGAGGAGATGGTGCGCATAGGCAGACAGTGGATAGATGCCGGGATAGACGGTATGCGTCTGGATGCGGTGAAACATATTTATCATAACGCCGGCTCCAACGAGAATCCGGTCTTCCTCGGAAAGTTCTACGAGGCCATGGACGGTTATTATTCCGGAGACGGGCCTTTCTATATGGTCGGGGAGGTATTCTCCGAGCATAACGAGGTGGCTCCATATTACGCCGGCTTGCCCGCTGCCTTTGATTTCTCTTTCTGGTGGAGGCTGTCGGCGGCCATTAACGGGGGTGTCGGGAATACGTTTGTCAGGGATATTCTGTCCTATCAGGATGAATATGCAGCAGTCCGTCCGGACTATATCGAGGCGACCAAGCTCTCCAACCACGATGAGAACCGTGCGGGAAGTGATCTCGGCGGTTCGACTGCGAAAATGAAGCTGGCAGGGGCAGTGTTGCTGACAGCCGGCGGTGCACCTTATATATATTATGGTGAGGAGCTGGGATATACCGGAGTCAAGGATCAGGGCGATGAGTATGTAAGGACTCCTATGAATTGGGGAGACAGCTATACGCCAGACCTGTACGCGTATGCAGGAAAGTCTGATGTCAGCCTCGGAGCGGCTTCTGTCATGGAACAGACCGCAGATTCGGCGTCGGTGTTCCGGGTGTACAAGGATTTTGCGCTGGCGCGCAATGCTGTTCCCGCACTTGCAAATGGAAAGATGGTGCGTCATGACCTGTACAATGAGTCTTTGACGGCCCTGCCTGCTCTATGCGCCTGGATTATGGACTACGAAGGAGACCGCGTGCTTGTCCTGCACAATTTCAGCGGTTCGGAGATTAATTTCCTGCTGCACGACGCGGTCAATGAGGCCGTGGCGGTGCAGGGTGAGGTATTCAAGGACGAAAGCGGCTCTCAGCCCCGCTTGAGGATGGGAGCGTATTCGTCCGTGGTATTTGATTTGTAAAATAAAGACAATATGACTCATAGAAAAAATGCGATGATGCTGGTGCCGCTGTTGGCTGTTATGGCGGTATCGTGCTCTTATAGAGTGGACAGGGCTCCGTTTTTCAACGAGGAGTCGGCTCCGGCCATGCCCTGTCTGATTTCAGGGGATACCACTCTCCTGATAGTCAGGGATTATTTCCCCAGGATAGAAAAGGTGGATGCTGTGAGCAGTGAGGACTACACTGTAATACCTGTGTCAGTGGATGATATGGATACTGTGATGCTTGTCGCAGGTCCTTCTTCGCGCAACGTGTCAACGGTCAGAGTGACATCCGGAGAAGAGAGCGGAGTGATCGTGCTGAAGTGGAAGACACCGGCCGGAGCAGCCGTTCCGTCAATGGCTACCATAGGCAGCAATATGGGGGGCAGGGAATTTACAGTGAGGGCACAGAATTCTCCGGCAGGTTATCTTGTCTTGTGGCAGAACACCTTACTTGACCATAAATTCATGTCTTACCGCAAGGACGGGGAGTTCACCGTGCATATTCCCGACAATGCAGAGGACATGGAACGCTCCTATATCCGTATCTATACCTACAATGCCGGGGGAGCCGGAAGCGATATCCTCGTGCCCGTGCGCTACGGGAGAGTGATGGCTGCGGCTTCGGAACTGGAAAGGACTGACCGTCAAGGCTGGATTATGTACCAGATAATGGTGGACCGTTTCGTCAACGGCAATACCGCCAACGACTGGAAAGCCAACCGTCCCGACGTGCTTCCTAAGGCCGATTATTACGGAGGTGACCTGGCCGGCATAGACGCCAGGCTGCGGGAGGGGTATTTCGATACACTCGGAGTGAACACCCTGTGGATATCTCCGATAACCCAGAACCCTTATACCGTCTGGGGACTCAACAAGGATCCATATACCCGCTTTACCGGATACCACGGCTACTGGCCGGTGTATATGACCAAGATTGATCCCCGTTACGGTACGCCGGAGGAACTGCGCGGCCTGATAGCCGACGTACACGGGGATGACAAGAACATCATCCTGGACTATGTGGCCAATCATCTGCATGTTGAGAGCCCGCTTCTTCAGGCCCATCCGGACTGGAAGACGCCTGAGCTCACCCCGGACGGGCGGCCCAATCTGGAACTATGGGACGAGTTCCGTCTGACTACATGGTTCGACAGGCATATTCCGACCCTGGACCTGGAGAGAGAGGATGTCAATGAGCCGATGACAGACTCCGCGGTGTTCTGGATGCGGGAGTATGACTTCGACGGATTCCGCCATGACGCTACCAAGCATATTCCGGAGGTGTACTGGCGCAAACTGACCCGCAAGCTTCTGGAGCAGGTGCCCGACCGCAGCGTGTTTCAGATAGGGGAGACGTACGGCTCTCCGGAACTTATCTCGTCCTATGTCCGTACAGGGATGCTGGACTGTCAGTTTGACTTCAATATCTATGATACATACATCTGGGCAACGTCCACACCGGAAGGCTCATTCGCCGACCTGGCAGGGACGATAGACGCCAGCCTGCATACCTACGGCTATCACAATCTGATGGGTGTCATCTCCGGCAACCATGACCGGGCCCGTTACGTGTCCATAGTGGGCGGTGACCTGATTCCCGGCGAGGACTACAAGGCCGCCGGCTGGAAACGCGAGATAGGCGTGAGCGATACTGTGGCCTACCGCAAGCTGGCCATGCTGCACGCCATGAACATGACCCTGCCCGGCATACCTGTCATCTATACCGGTGACGAATGGGGACAGCCCGGAGGCAATGATCCGGACAACCGCCGCTGGGCTCAGTTCGAGCCGCGCAACAGGCATGAGGCCGATGTATTTGACACGGTACGTGCCCTTACTGCGGAACGCTCCTCCAGTATGTCTCTGCTTTACGGAGACTGGTACCTGCTGTCCGCTGAGAAGGATTACCTGGCCTATATGCGGGTCTATATGGGCGAGTATGTGCTTGTGGCCCTGAACAAGTCTTCCGAGCCGGTACGCAAAGTATTCGACCTGCCGTTCGGACTGCAGTATGACGGCTCCGGCTCAGTGGCTGTGGAGACCGCGCCTTTTTCATTCAGTATAGTCAATTCAAAATAATAACAAGTTATGAAGTTTTTAAAGACAATAACAGTCCCGGTGCTCGTGCTCTTACTTGCGGGATGCGCTGGAAATGCCGGTAAGGAGACAGTGTCTCCTGTAACAAATGTCATTCATCCTGAATGGACAGCTGATGCCGTAATATACGAGGTCAATGTCCGCCAGTACACCAAGGAAGGTACTTTCAAGGCCTTCGAGGAGCATCTGCCCAGACTCCAGGTACTGGGAGTGGACATTCTCTGGTTCATGCCCGTCTATCCGATAGGAGAGGTGGAGCGCAAGGGAGAGCTTGGCAGCTACTACTCCATCCGCGACTACAAGGCCGTCAATCCGGAGTTCGGGGATATCGATGACTTCCGCTCCGTAGTGGACAAGGCCCATGAGCTGGGCTTCAAGGTCATTCTGGACTGGGTGGCCAACCACACCTCCCGCGACCATGCCTGGATATCCGAGCATCCCGAGTGGTACGTGATGGATGACAGCACCGGTACTCCGGTGGCTCCCTTCGACTGGACCGATGTGGCCGAGCTGAACTACGACAATGCCGATATGCGTGCCGCCATGCTCGATGCCATGACTTACTGGGTGTCCGAGGTGGGAGTGGACGGCTTCCGCTGCGATGTGGCCCACGAGGTGCCGGTGGATTTCTGGAACGATGCCGTGGCCTCGCTGCGTCAGGTGCGTCCCGACCTGTTCATGCTGGCCGAGTCCGAGGAGCCCGCTCTGATGACCGATGCCTTCGATGCCTATTACGGCTGGTCCAACCATGCGTATATGAACAGGCTCGCACAGGGTAAGGCCACTGCCGCCGAGTATGCCGCCTACCGCGTGGAGCATGAGGGCAAGCTGCCGGTGGAGAGCATCGAGATGAACTTTACTTCCAACCATGATGAGAACTCCTGGAACGGCACCGAGTTCGAGAGGATGGGGGAGGCTGCCCGCCAGATGGCCGCCCTGACATTCGCCGAGCCGGGTATGCCGCTTATCTACAGCGGACAGGAAGTGGGCAACGATAACTCCTTGGAGTTCTTCATGCGCGACCCTATCGTCTGGGAGGACCGCGGTGGCTATACGCAGTTCTATAAGGAGCTTATAGCCATGCGTGACGCTCATCCGTCCATGTATGCTCCCCGTGAGGGTGCCCCGATGGTCATTCTGGCCAACGACATGCCGGAGCAGGTATTCTCCTTCGAGCGCAGGCTCTCTGACGGCAGCGACGGCTTTGCGGCCGTGTTCAATTTCTCCGCTGAGGAGGTGACGGTGACCGTCTCCGAGGGAAGCATCGCCGGCAAGAGCTACACCCTGCCTGCCCACGGCTATGAATTTGTTTTTTAATTGGAAATCTGATAGAATATGAAGAAGAATTTACTGACGACCATTCTGGCAACGGTGGGACTTACCTCGATAGCCTCTGCCGCCGGTGCGCAGGAGGGACTGCGCGTGGAGCCGCCCTGCTGGTGGACGGGTATGGAGACCCCTCTGACCCTGATGCTGCATGCTCCCGGGCTTTCCGGTGCAGGAGTGAGCGTGGCTTCCGACGGGATTACGGTCAAGGCCGTGCATTATGCCGAGAGCCCGAACTATCTGTTCGTGGACCTGGAGATCGCCGACAACCTGACTCCCGGGGAGTATACATTTACCATCAACTATCCGGACGGGAGGACCGGGACATTTGCCTACAGCATAGGCGAGCGCAGGGAAGGCTCCCGCGAGAGGGTGGGCTTCGGCCCTTCCGACGTGGTGTACCTGCTCATGCCGGACCGTTTCGCCAACGGGGACAAGAAGAACGATTCTTCGCCCCTGACCGCCGAGAAAGGCAACCGCAAGCTGCCGGGCGGGCGTCACGGCGGTGACCTGCAGGGTATCATGGACCATCTGGACTATCTGGCCGACCTCGGTATCACAGCCATCTGGCCCACTCCCATTACCCTCGACAACGAACCGGCCTATTCCTACCACGGCTACGCCTGCGCGGACTATTATCAGATAGACCCCCGTTACGGCTCCAACGAACTTTACCGCTCCCTCGTGGCAGCCGCCCATGAGAAGGGCATCAAGTTCATCCAGGACATCGTGCCCAACCACAGCGGCACCGCCCACTGGTGGTACAACGACCTGCCTTTCCAGGACTGGATCCACCAGCACCCTACATTTACCCGCTCCAACTACGCCATGTCCGGACATTCCGACCCTCATGCGGCCCGGACTGACCTGGATGCATGCGTGACCGGCTGGTTCGACACCTCGATGCCGGACATGAACCTGGGCAATCCCTACTGCCTCCAGTACTACATCCAGCTGGCCGTATGGTGGATAGAATACGCCGATCTGGACGGTATCCGCGTGGACACCTATCCCTACACCCGCAAGGAGGACATCTCCGCCTGGGCTGAGGGGATTCTCAAGGAATTTCCGAACTTCACCCTCGTGGGCGAGTGCTGGTTCCACAACACCCAGCAGATAGCCTACTGGGAAGGCTGCCGCACCGCTGACGGAGGCTTCAAGACCAATGCCGACGGCTACACCTCGCACCTGCCCATGGTGATGGACTTCGCCCTGACAGACGCTCTGACTGAGGCATTCGTGCAGAATGACAATCTGGGCTACGATGACGGCATCAAGCGCGTGTACAACTCTGTGGCCCTCGATTTTGCCTACTACAATCCCTACAACCTGCTGACTTTCATAACCAATCACGACATGGAGCGTCCGGCCATCCGCTTCGGCACCTACAAGGATCCGGACGAGACAGTGCTGGCCCGTATGAAAAATGCCACGACCCTGCTGCTGACCATGCGCGGAGTGCCCCAGTGGTACTACGGAGATGAGATTCTGATGCACGGACCCGAGGAGATGATAGGCAAGGGCGACGCCTGGTGGAGGACCGACTTCCCCGGCGGCTGGCCCGGTGACAAGGTCAATGCCTTCACATCTGCCGGACGCACCGCACTGCAGAATGAGATGTTCGACCACACCCGCACCCTGATGCAGTGGAGGAAGACCTCGCCGGCTGTCACCGCCGGCAAGCTGAAACACTTCATGCCGTTCGGCGACCTGGTCAATACCTACGTGTACTTCCGCTACACCCCTGACTACAAGGACTTCGTGATGGTGGTTATCAACAATGGCACCGAGTCCGTCTCCCTCGACTGGGCTCACTACGCCGAGATATTCGACGCGGCCTCCGCTGCACTCGGAAAAGACAGATTCACCGGCTGCGACATCCTCACCGGAGCGACTGTCTCCAGCAGTACCGGTTCGCTGACCGTTCCGGGAATGGCCTCCATGGTCATTCAGTTCTGATCTGACTCTGGTTTTACCTTAGGAGAGAGTGTGCCCGTTTCCGTCGAGACAGGTACACTCTCTTTTGGTTTCTTTCGGTCGTCTGCGTCGAGAAGTATGTAAGTGATGTACGTGACGGTTCTTGTCGATGTCCGGTTACAGCTTGCTGCGAAGGATGAAGTGGGAGCGTGTGATGGGGTTGAATACGGGGCGGGAGAATGTATTGCCAGGAGCAGCAGCTGTCTCGGTGGATGCTGCCGTCAGTCCTATCGTACCTTCGTAGAGACACACGACTGTATTGCCGGATGATGTGACCAGTTCTGTTTCGATGGAGTATACGGTACTGTCGTTTGCCGCTATACGCTCTATGTAGACAGTGCCGGAGGATAGGAATCCCAGATACGATCTGTCTTCCTTGAACAGTTGCACATGCGAGCCCACGTATTGTCCGTTGCTCTCCTCTCCGGGACTCAGAGTGTAGTCTTTCATTCCCCACAAGTCGGATATCTCATATCTGCCGGGGATGATTCCGGCCTCGTCGACCGGCATATAGCAGTCAAGTGTCAGGATGCTGCCCGGAGGTGTGACATGACTGACGCTGTCAGCCGTCATGTCTGTCATGGAGATTATAACGTTGTCAAAACCGTTGACGGGTCCGTAATTGACGGCGGCCAGGGTATGACAGTTGATCTCTATGTCCTCTTGCAGCGGCAGGTAATCCGGAACGGTATCTCCTGAGCGGTCAGCAAGATGCTGCGCTCCGGTGTATCTGACACTGTGTGTCATGCCGGAAATGTCTGTAAGCATGGCCTCGAAGGTGTAGATGTCATCCTTGCAGGTAATGTCAAGAGTTCCGTGACTGAAGGCAAGTACGGTCTCAGGTGAGCCGCACGGGCCATTGATGAAATAGGAGGAAAGTTCAGGTGTGAAAGTGCCGCACACTGTTGCATTTTTGGTCCCCAGGACATATCTGCCGGTAGGTATGGAGATGATGTCCGGACGGACAGGCCCTGGTGCGAAAATATCAAAGCGGTAATAGTTTCCGTTCGATATGGATTTACCGTCAGCACTGAAGCCTTTGTCGGATAAGTGAATGTAATAATTGTGCTCACCGTTGTTCCCTATATTTCCGTTGTATTCTCCGGACAGTACTGCTGCCTCCAGAACGTAATCGGCTTCTTTTTCCTGCCGGCAGGATGCCGCGGACAGAAAAAGGACAGCGGTAAAGGATAGTAGTATGGCCAGCCTTGAAAACTTCATAGGTCATCAATTGATTCCGTAAAGGTAATACTTTTGTGACATCTTCTGAAATTTTTCTGCAAAGTCATTCCATAAATGGAAGATATCCTCATACCTGAGCCGTTTGCTGAACTCCATGCGGACGGCTTTCGAGCCGGTGACCTTGTCGAACATCTCCAGGCGCTGAGCCGGGACATTGAAAGGATTGAATTCCGGTCTGATGCCGGCTATGACCTGTACGGCGTAGAACTGTATCTCGGAAAGGCGGGCTGTCTTGAAGTCCGTGATGTATATCTGGACACCTCCGAGCTCCTTGCCTTTCAGCGAGCCGTAAAATGGTGTGGCGTAGACGGGACGAAACAGCAGGCCAGGCAGATAAAGGGCGTTCATGCGTGAGGCCAGCAGGTCAGCGTCCATGTCTTCGCAAGCTATCATTCCGAACGGCAGGGTGTAGCCGATGCCGGTGGAGAGACATCCCAGCTCACCCAGTATTCCGGTGGCCGGATAGAAATACGCGGCTTCCGGTGTCGGGATATGGGGCGAGGTGGGCACCCACATCAGTCCGGTGTCGTCCCAGCTCATGCCGCGGGTCCAGCCCTCCATTCTCACTACCGTAAGCCTGCATCTGACAGTGCTGTCCTGTCCGCGGCTGCCGGTGACTTTCAGCATTCCCTCCTCATTGAGCAGCATGGCCAGCTCACCGCAAGTCAGGCCGTAGACATAGGGGATATTGTATTGTCCTACAAACGATATCAGAGAATCATCCACTCCGGGCCCTTCGACCCTCAGTCCTCCAAGAGGATTGGGCCGGTCGAGAATAATCATCTCAACGTCCTCCATCGCGGCCACTTTCATCACATTGCCCATTGTACTTATGTATGTGTAGGAGCGGCAGCCGATGTCCTGTATGTCGTAGACTATCGCGTCCAGACCCTCCAGCTGTGATGCCGACGGCATCCGGCTTTTCCCGTAGAGCGAGAAGATCGGCACTCCGGTACGGGAATCGACAGCCTGTCCGGCCACGTGCTCGCCGGCATGTGCGTTGCCTCTTACCCCGTGCTCAGGACCGAAAAGGGCGACCATCTCCACGTCAGGGGCATTGAAGAGCACGTCGACCGTGGAGTTGAGGTACCGGTCCACTCCGGTGGGATTGGTCACAAGTCCTATCCGCTTGCCCCGCACCTGCTTGAATCCGTTTTCCTCCAGTACGTCGATACCGGTTTTTACATGTTGCGCCGCAAGATTGCCGAGAGAGGCGGTCAGCAGTAGAATTATCGTTGCAATATGGGATATTGGAATTTTCATGTTCATGTGTTAATTGAGACTGTGGCCTGATTCATCGTATTTTTCCGGATACAGCAGGATGAGGCTTGACTTGATGAGGTCCTTGCCGAGCATCTTGGGCAGGCGCTCGAACGAGCTGTCGTAGGAAATGGAGCCCTGCCGTGCGCTGATGACGGCGAGCAGGCTGTCGCTGCCGGTCTGTGATATCAGCGAGGGCAGGCTGTCGAAGCTGTCAATTCTTTGGAAGGTGGCCTCCGTGCTTTTGAATTCATCCATCATCAAGGGCTGCAGTACGGCAATGGTGCTGTCAGTGGCGAAGAAATCCAGTCGGCGTTCCAAGGAATTGCCAAGGCGGCCGAAATGCTCCACCCATTTCCGGAATCCGGGCTCGTATTCGGCCTTGGGCGGTACGGCTATGATTATCCTGCCCAGAGTGTTGATTGGAACCATGAGACGCATGACCATGATCTCGCAGTACAGGCTGCGGAGCAGGTTGGTGGCCAGATTGCCTATGACATAGCTCTTGATATCCGAGTCCCTGCGCAGTCCGATGATCAGGCTGGTGATGTTATGCTCTTTGACCGTGTGGATGATTCCTGAAGCGATGTTGATGTCGTATCGGCTTATCTTTTTCAGGTCGACATGAGCCGAGGCGGCTATTTTCGCGGCAGTCTCGAGGTTACGGTTGCCGGTATTGACCGCCTGTTGATTGTCGCTGTCATATATGATGCTGAGAGCATGTATGTTGTCTGTGATTTTCGGGTTGCGGACAGCGAGGGAGAAACATACCATGTCCTTCACGGTATCGGGGTTTGCGACCGGTATCAGGATCTTCTCCTGGTCTGTATCGGAATTGCTGTCGGCAGCCGGCTGGACTACAGCTGTCTTTCGTGCCGCGCTCTGTGTGGTGAGTGAGCTGACGATGCAGGTGACCAGAATGAGCAGTATGGTGCCGTTGAGCACATCGTCGCTCAGGAGACGGCTTCCGTCCGGTAGAATGATTTCATGGCCGATAAGTGCTGCGGCCAAAGTGGCTGCGGCCTGCGAGGTACTCAGTCCGAACATCAGCCTGCGCTCGGTCCGTGACATACGGAAAATCTTCTGTGTCACGAAGCTGGCCAGCCATTTGCCGGTGATGGCTGTGGCGGTCATTACGGCGGCTACCTTCAGCGCGTCTCCGTGTCCGAAGATTACCCGCAGATCTATCAGCATGCCCACTCCTATCAGGAAGAACGGGATAAAGAGTGCGTTGCCGACGAATTCTATGTGGCTTTTGAGAGGTGATATGTTGGGTATGAGGCGGTTCAGGAGTATGCCGGCCAGAAAGGCTCCGAGTATGCCTTCGAGTCCGGCTGTCTCCATGAGGCCGGCCGATGCGAAAAGCAGTACCATTACGAAGATGAACTGCATGATGGTATCGTCGTACTTGCGGAAGAACCAACGGGCTATGCGTGGAACCGAGTACATTATGAGGGCACCTGTCAGCACGACCTTTATCGCCAGGCCTATCCAGTACATCTGCCCTGTCCCTCCCTGGTAGATGCCGCTTATGATTGCCAGCACGAGCAGGGTCAGGGTGTCTGTGACAGCTGTAGCTCCTACGGCGATGCTTACGCTTCTCTGGCGCGAGACTCCGAGTCTGAGCACTATCGGATAGGAGATGAGGGTGTAGGAGGCGTACATGCTGGCCAGCAGGATGGAGGTGACTACGCTGTACTTGAGCAGCGTCGTGTTGACTATGAACCCTATCGAGATGGGAATCAGGAATGCCAGCATGCCCAGGACAGCGGCCTTTTTCCGGTTGCGCTTGAAATCGCTCATGTTGATCTCCAGACCGGCCAGGAACATGATGTAGTAAAGACCCACGTTGCCGAACAGCTCGAAACTGCTGTCGCGGGCCAGCAGGTTGAGTCCGTGCTCGCCGATGAGCACGCCGGCCAGTATCATGCCGATGATATTCGGTATCCTCAGCCGGTTGAACAGCAGGGGCGCGAAAAGTATGATCAACAGCACGATCAGGAATATCCACGTCGGGTCGGTTATCGGCAGGCTCAGTTCACTCCAGTTCATTCTACAAATTTAAGAACTGTTTTGAACTTTTTCAAAAGATTTTAAGAGACAGCCAGTACAACCGCATCAAAAACAAACCGTATGTTCGAGGCCCGATACTGATTCCCCTTGCGGCTTGCC